>DATNJO010000551.1:0-4210 GCA_035603895.1 Pyrinomonadaceae bacterium | reverse complement strand
AGCCGCCGCGGACTTAATCACCGCGCACGTAATCTCGCTCAACTCGGTCGTATCACGCGATGCGAACGGAGAGTTGGTGACTTACGCATTGTTTACCGGTGATTTTCGTGAAGCGTTTCGGCGCGCGGCAGAAGTCAGCCGGCAAGTGCACATCCGTTACACGGGCCGGAAATACCAAACCGTGGTCGCACTGCTCGATCCGCATTACGACGAGATGTGGGTTGGCGGAAAAGCGAGCTACAAGCTCGGCGCGATTATTGAAGACGGCGGCGAACTGATCGTCTACGCGCCGCACTTGACCAAAATCTCGGAAACGCACGGCGCGCTCATTGAGAAATATGGCTACGCGCCTCTCGAAGTTGTGCGCGACATGCTGGGTGCTTCAGCGGAACTGCGCGAGAACCTTTGCATCGCGGCGCACCTCGTACACGTCGCCTACGCCGGCCGCACCGACGAGCACGGGCGTGTGGTTCCTCGTTACCAAATCACGATGGCTACTGGTCTTGATGAAGAGACTTGCAGGCGGGTCAATCTTGGCTATTTGGATTATCGCACTCTCGATCTTGAAGCACTGAATTCCCAAGCCGACACACTGATCGTGAAAGACGCTGGCCGCGATCTTTACAAAGTGGATTAATACACAGATTAGGCGACTAGCGCGGAGGGTGCTTCGATAACGTTACAACTGGCGATGAATTCGTCGAGATCGCCGCTACCAATCGGGCTCGAGAACAGATAACCCTGTCCATTCTCGCACTCCAACTTCCGCAACAAGCGCAACTGATCCTCAGTCTCCACACCTTCCGCAACAACGTCCATGCCGAGATTCTGTGCCAACGCGACGATCGTGCGGACAATCGCGAGGTTCTCTTCGTTCTCCATCATCTGCGTCACGAACGAACGATCGATCTTCAGCGTATCGATCGGAAAGCGTTGCAGATAACTCAGGCTCGAATAACCGGTGCCGAAGTCGTCAATGCTCAACTGCACGCCGAGATTGCGCAACTGCGTCAACAGCTTCACCGCGGCTTCGATGTTGTCACTGAACACCGATTCCGTGATCTCCAGTTTCAAACAACGCGGCGGCAGACCCGACTCTTCGAGCAACTGCGCGATGTTCCCGACCAGACCCGGCTCATTGAATTGCTTCACTGACAAGTTGACGCTCACAAATAAGGGGGGTGAGGACGGATACGTTTCCAGCCACTCGCGCGCCTGACGACACGCCGAGCGCAGCACAGTTTGGCCGATGTTCAGGATCAAACCCGTCTCTTCGGCTACTGGAATAAATTCTTTTGGCGGAATGAGACCACACTCCGGATGGTGCCAGCGCACGAGCGCTTCGAAGCCGATCAGCGTGCGGTTTTGCAGCGACACGATCGGTTGATAGTCGACGGAGAGTTCGTCTCTTTCGCACGCGCGGCGCAGATCGGTCTCCATCTTCAAACGGCTCATCAACTCACCGTGCATGTCGTGGCCGAAGATTTCGTAACGCGCCTTGCCGCGTGCTTTGGCGCGGTGCATCGCAGTTTCCGCGTCGCGCAGCATGTCGGAAACGCCGTCGGTGTAGTTCGAACCGAGCGCGATGCCGATGCTCATCGTCGTGTAGACTTCCTGGCCCAACAGATTGAACGAGATCGCGAGTGCCTGTTGAATGCGTGTGGCGACTGACGAAGCTTCTTCCTCACCCGACACGTCGTCGAGCAGCACGGCAAACTCGTCGCCGCCGACGCGCGCGAGCACGTCGTTCTGGCGCATGCAGGTTTTTACTCGTTGCGCGATTTGAAGCAATAACTGATCGGCGCTTGCGCTGCCGAGACTGTCGTTGACGAGTTTGAAACGATCGACGTCGAGCATGAGCACGGCGCATTGTTTACTCGGGGATTTGCGAGCGACGCGCAGTTTCAACAGATCGAAGAACCGCGCGCGATTCGGAAGACCCGTAAGCGTGTCGAGCGTGAGTTTTTCTTCGGCGAGTTTGCGATCGGTGATGTCCTGCACCTGGAAGAACAGCCGCTTCGATCCGCTCTCGGAATCTTTCAAAAGCGAGACGTGCCACTGCACCCAGACCGTGTGTCCGTGCTCGTGAATGTAACGTTTCTCCTGCTCGTGACTCTGAATGTAGCCTTCGATCACACGCTGGATGTACGACTGCACGTGCCGCAGATCGTCCGCGTGCGTGAGACGCTGAAAACTGGTGGCGCGCAATTCCTGTTCGGAGTAGCCAACCAGTTTGCAGAGCGCTTCATTGACCTGAAGCCAACTGCCATCGACGGAAACTACAGCCATGCCGATCGCGGCGTTGTCGAACGTGCCTTGGCGGTTTGCGTAAGCCTGTGGACCGGCTGAAAGCGCGAAGGGAATTGAGTTTGGCGCGAAGGAAGAGTCGGATTCGGTTGTTGCAGCGAGTCCGAGTTGCTTGTTTTGGTTTCGCTCGGTCGCGCGGCGCCGCTTCATGCGCTTCTGTTCGTACATCGCCTGGTCGGCTTGTTCGAGCAATTCTTCGAAGCAGGTCATGCGTTCAGGTTCGAGCGTCGCAACGCCGATACTGAAAGCGAGTTTATGACCGCGTGTTTCGCTGGCGTTGTAAGCTTTGAGGTTTTCGTTGAGCCGCGTGATTGCGTCTTCTTTGTCGGCGTTCAGATCGGTAACGAGAACGGTGAACTCGTCGCCGCCGAGGCGGGCGATGATGTCGGTCGAGCGAAAACTGCGATTCAGGATCGCGGCCGTGCTGATGAGCGCGTTGTCGCCTTCGTTGTGACCAAACTCGTCGTTGATCTTCTTCATACCGTCGAGGTCGATGAAAAGGAGCAACAGGTTCTCTTTTTGGCGGCGAGCGAAGTCGAAATAGGGCGCTGCTTGTTTGAGCAAGCCGCGGCGATTCAGGAGTCCGGTTAGTTCGTCTTTGTGCGAGCTGTCACGCAGTGTGTCTTCGATCTTCTTACGTTCGGTGATGTCGCGCACCACTTGCACTAAACCACCACCCACAACACTCGAGATCGAGATCTCCAGCGGCACTGAGCCGCCGTTGAGTTTCAAGCCGTTGGCTTCGCCGCGCCACGAACCATCGCGCCAGACGGCCGGCATGATCTGTTCTTTGAGGCGAGCGAGTTCTTCATTGAAGAAGAACATTTCCCAGCTCGCGCCGATCAAACGTTCGGGCTCGACGTAGCCGAAGATCTTGGCGTAAGCGTCGTTTAGGTAAGTGCAGACGCCGTAGTGATCGATGATCGCCATGCCGTCCATTGACGCTTTCATCGCGGCAGCTTGTTGGGCAAGAGAGCCGGCCGCGCGTTTCCGTTCGGTGATGTCGCGGGCAACGACGGAAGCGCCTGTGATTGTTTTGCCGTCAAGGATGGGAGAGATAGTTAGCGAAACGTCGAGCGGTTGATGGCCTTTTTTCAAGTGGACCAATTCGTACTGGTTGACAGTCTCGCCGCGTGCGACCTTTTCAAACAGCAGCGCTGCTTCCTGGCCACGGCGATCGTCGAACAGCGTTGCGATCGGCGAACCGAGTGCCTCTTTCGCGGTGTAACCGTAGATGCCGCGCGCGCCACGATTCCAACTCATGATTACGCCATCGGGCGTAACACCGATGATGGCGTCGCGCGAAACGTCGACGATGTCTTGCAGCGTGGAGAGTTCGAGTTTGACCCCGGTTAGCTGTTCTTCAGTTCCTTTCCAACCGATCCAAACGGCTGCACTCGCGACGATCTGGGACGCGAACAGGCTGACGACGACCAGGGTTAACTTCGAGCCGAAAAGCGCGGGAGCGATAAAGCAAAGTCCAAGTAGGCCGGGAATCACGAAAACCGGGAGGGGCCACAACTTGCGGCTGGCGCGGGAGACTAAATTGTTACCGTTCGAAGACATGTTCTTGGGGGAAACATCCGGGACTGAATTTTCAAAACCTGCGGGGAGGCTGGCCTCACCCTCTTAGCTACTCCCGTGCCAATGTGTTGCGTGGCAAAACTACGCGGAAACCCGCCCCTGCTCAGGTCAGAATAACCGTGTCGAAAGGCAATCTGACTTGAAGGAAGTTAATTTGAGAGTAAGATGTTGGGCCAATGATCAGTTGCAACGTCGGAGGCGTAATCCAGACCTGGTAAGCAACGCCTTTGGCGTTGTAACGCGATCGCTACTGCGGCAGCATTCGACGCGGTCGGATTGCTTTACCGCTGCTGCCTTAAGCGCGACTGCATTTCTGACG
>DATNJO010000550.1:0-2476 GCA_035603895.1 Pyrinomonadaceae bacterium | reverse complement strand
CAGGGCGTCAAAAACATGCCGCCACCGCCACCACCCTGGAAAGCTAAACCCACACCCACACCCAAGCCACCCGAGGACGAGAAGCTTGAGGTCGTTCGTGTTACTTCAAACCTCGTAATGGTGCCCGTCTCTGTAACTGATAGGACCGGCAACGCCGTTCAGGGGCTTACCAAAACCGACTTTCGTCTCATTGAAGAAGGGCAGACACGCGAGATCAGCGAGATCAGCGATCCCGAGCAAGTGCCGCTGGCGATTGCCGTGCTGTTTGACGTGTCGAGCAGCGTGAGTCAGAAGGGGTTCTTTGTTTCGCAACAGAATGCGGCGGCGGCGTTTTTGAAACTCGTGATGAAGCCGTCGGACAAGGCCGCGATCTTCACGATCACTGGCGAGCCGACGATGATCCAGCCACTTGCTTCGGCGGAAGCATCAGCCGCAAAGATATTGACGATTCCTGCGGCGACCACGCCGGTTCCGACCGCTTTTTACGACACTGTAAACGCCGCTGCGAAGTATCTGACGGATAACGCGCCGAGTAATCACCGACGTGTGATCGTGGTGTTATCAGACGGAGACGACAACTACAGCACACAGGTCCGTGATTCGCCGATGGCCCAAACGAGTGCACAGCAGGACGGACAGAAGCCAGTCATTGAGGGTACGCGGGCGGGTTTGCAGGAAAAGCACCGTCGCGCGGTGCAGAACGTCCAGGCTGCAGTGCAAAAGGCGGACGCGATCTTTTACTCGGTGAATCCTGGTGGTCCGTCAGTGAAGTTGAACCAGATCAGCATGCGCGCAGAACTCGGCATGGAGTCGATTGCCGAGACGACTGGTGGCACTGCGTTCGTGCCGGAGTCGGATAAAGATCTGGACCGTGTGTTTCGGCAGGTTGCGGCGGAGTTGCGGGGGCAATATCTGCTTCAGTACTACGCGAATGCGGAAGCGCCGCCGAACCAGTTTCGAAAGATTGAAGTTCAAGTGCCGGCACGCGGCGATGTGCGCGTCCGCGCGCGTCAGGGTTACTACCCCAAAGCTAAATAGACAGGATTAACAAGACCTACAGGATTCAGGACAGTTTCCTTCAGTTCAGAATCTTGTTAACGCTGAAATCCTGTCTACTACTGTCTCATTGCAACGAGTACGTCAGTTAACCGATTAATGACGGTCAACAACGTGCGTCCGCCGGCGTCGTATTGACCCGCACCTGCTTGCTCTTCGGCTTTCGCGGCTCCCGCTGCCGAGCCTGCCAGCTTGATGTAGTAAGGCTGCAATTCCGGTTGACTCCGAAAGCTGATCTCTAACCTGTCGAGCCCTTCTCGAAAGTCCTGAAAGCCCTTCCTGACAACCGCCTTGTTCGTTTCGTTAGCTTGAACTAATTGCGGCGAAGCTTCGTTTTTCTTCACCGCTTCATCAACCGCCGCAATGCCGTTCGCGATACCACCAAGCAGGTAAATGAACTTGGTCATGAGTTTGATCTGACCGGCGACTTCCGTGGCGCCGTTATTGCGCACCTGCGCGACCTTCTGCGTGGACGACTGCGACGGCGTGGTTGTCCGCGACGAGCGGCGGCGCGTTTGGCTTAACGCTGTGGCAGGCGCGATAAGCATGGCTACGAGCAAAGCAATGGCAAGGCGTTTCAGCATGATTCTCCTCTTCGACTTCACGGGGATGTCGGATTGTACCAAAGACCGATGCGGCTGCTACAATCACGGCTAACAGCATGACGCCGAAAGACGGCTCCGTGGTTGCATGAACAAGGAAAGAAAGCTTCTGGTCCAAAGGCTCGGCCTCATCGATTACCAAGCGGGCCTCGTGCTTCAGAAGGAGATCGAACAGGCGGTCAAGCTTCGCACCCAACCAGACACACTTTTGCTACTGGAACATCCGCACACGCTCACGATCGGGCGCCGTGGCGATAGTTCGGCAGTGTTGCTGGACGCAGAACAGTTGCAGCAGCGCAACGTGACGGTGTTTGAAACGAATCGCGGTGGAAAAGTTACTTATCACGGTTTGGGACAGCTCGTCGGTTATCCGATCGTCAATCTCAGCCCGGATCGTGAAGACGTTCATCGCTACATGCGCGACCTTGAAGAAGTCTTGATTCGCGCGATGTCGGATTTTGGTATTGAGGCTTTTAGAATTAACGGTCTAACAGGTGTTTACACCGCGCGCGGAAAAATCGCCGCGATCGGCGTACACATCTCGCGTTGGGTCACAACGCACGGTTTTGCGCTCAACGTTAATACCGATCTTGGTTATTTTGATTTCATCATTGCTTGCGAAGGTGAACCGGTGACTTCGATGGAGCAGTTGCTTGGTTCCGAAACTCAATTGAGCGCAGTAGAAGATCGCATCGTGGCGCGGTTTGCTGAAGTGTTTGCGATGCGAGTTGAAATGGACTCATGCTTACAACTGACCTGATTCACGAAGCACGCGAACGCATCACGCCCCGCATTCATCGCACGCCCGTTGTTACCTC
>DATNJO010000549.1:0-2852 GCA_035603895.1 Pyrinomonadaceae bacterium | reverse complement strand
CGAAAAACGGGCGAACAGCTTTACTCGAGGTCAACTCTTCAACCGTCGGACTATAGCGTTTGATTTCCGAATACGCCGAACGTGGCGCGAGTCGGATCTGCTTTGTGAAGATGTCGAAGATGCAGGCGAGACAAACGAGCGTGGTGTATTCCGTGATCGTTCCTGGGTGAAACTCACTAAAATCGAGTTCCTTCAGCTTCATTATTAACCGCCAATTGCCACCAGCGCGGGCTTTAGATCCTCATCAGAATGGCCCACGGCCAGATCGAGTTCCGCTTCCAGGTTTCCGATTGCAGTGCCGAGTCGTTTGAAATCGAGGAGTTGATGATCGAGCAAATGCGTCGGCACGACGTTACCGACGGCGTTGAGCATTGAAGCACGAACGTGAGGAATTTCTTCTTCGAGTTGACTGATAAGCTGCTTCATCCGCGCCCGTTTCAGGTTGGACTGAGAACCACAAAGATCGCACGGAATGATCGGAAACTCGCACTCCGACGCGTAGTCCGCGATGTCTCGTTCGGAGCAGTAAGCCAGCGGACGAATGACCGTGTTGCGGCCGTCGTTGGAAACAAGCTTCGGCGGCATCGCCTTCAGCGAGCCGACGTAAAAAAGATTGAGCAGCAACGTCGTGATGATGTCGTCGGCGTGATGTCCGAGCGCGATCTTGTTGCAACGCTCCTCAACCGCGATGTTGTAAAGAATGCCGCGGCGCAGGCGCGAGCAGACCGAGCAATAAGTTTTACCCTCCGGAACCAGCCGTTTGACGATCGAATAGGTGTCCTGCTCGACGATGCGAAACGGAACGTCGAGCTTACTTAGGTACGCCGGCAACACTTCCGCGGGGAATCCCGGCTGTTTCTGGTCGAGATTTACTGCCAGTAACTCGAAATTCACCGGCGCGCGGCGCCGGATGTCGATCAGCAAATCCAGCAACGTGTGGCTGTCTTTTCCGCCGGAAACACAAACCATTACGCGGTCGCCGTCCTCGATCATCGCGAAATCGGCGATCGCTTCACCCATGTGGCGCAGGAGCCGTGTCTTTGTCTTGTCGTCAGAACGCATATTCGGCTGATCAAAAGCGTTGTCAGAATGCCATGTCGCTGCCCGTGACCGCAATCGCTGGTAAAACGGTTCGTCGTTACAATTTCGTTATAACGCTAGACACGAATGCCACAGTTTGTCTATGATGATCCGCCCGCTTCCGGGCGCGGCGAGTCTTATTTTCGAAACCTGGCGATCAAAGTCAGGGAAATCCACAAACAAAAGGAAAGCGCGTCGTTTCGTTGCATCAAGGTTCCGACGGCCGGTGACTAAACTTCCGCGCCCCCATTTTTACGGAGGTAAATGAATGCTTAGGATAGGAAAGAATTCCAAGGATCAGGAAGAGACGGACCACTCCAGCCAAAGACCGGAAGTTCCTGATTACGCCACTGCCAAAACTTACTCCTCCTATCAGGGAACGGGTGTTGAAGCAAAACCGGTAACCGAACCCGCCTCGAACGGGCCTCGCGGCGCCATGACCGAGAGCGAAAGCCTCGCGCGCGACATCAAGGAAGGCACGTTGAGTGGTTTTGTTGGCGGCGGCACTGACGTCACCGGCGAAGCCAACTTCAAGGCCATGATGAGAGTCGATGGCCACTTCTCGGGCCGGATCATGTCTTCAAGCGGAACGCTCATCGTCGGCAACAACGGCAAGGTCGACGCGAATATCGAAGTCGCGGTGGCGGTGATTCACGGCACCATCAACGGCGACATCATCGCGACACAGCGGCTCGAACTCGGCCGCGCGGCGAAAATGAACGGCAACATCCAAACGCCGTCGCTAATCATCGAGCAGGGCGCGATCTTCGAAGGAAGCTGCAAGATGCTTCAGATGCACACAGCCTCTGAGAAAGCGAAGCGAGAAACCAAGAAGGACGAACCGCTCGACACCACCAAGATGCCTCCGGTCCGTGCCGAATCAGCGGACAAGCCGACCACGATTCCAAACGTCTCGAACGTAGTCAGCTAAGCACTTTCCACATTGACTATCCACAGATTACACAGATTTAATCTGCGTAATCTGTGGATTCTTGTTTTTAGGAGCGAAATGAAAAGAGCAGCTTTCGTTCTGATTTGCAGCGTTGCCCTGATTTTGGTTTCTGCCCCGGCGACTTTTAGCCAGGTTCCTCTTTCCGTTCTCTTGCGAATTACACAAGCCGAGGACGAGCGGCGCTGGGATGACGACTTGCGCGGGTTGCTGTCGAATCGTAGCGCAGCGATTCGTAAGCGAGCAGCACTCGCGGCCGGACGAATCGGGAATGAAGATTCCGTGCTGGCGCTCGCCAATCTGATGAAGCTGGACACCGATGCGAGCGTGCGCGCGATGGCCGCTTTTGCGCTCGGCGAAGTCGAGTCGCCGGCCGCGGCGGAGGTTTTGATTGCAGTTGTTAAGAATAACGACGAGCGAGGCGAACTTCGTGCACGTGCACTCGAAGCACTCGGGAAAATCGCCGCCGCGCTACCGCAGGATCAACAAGCACGGCAACGTGAACTGGGCGCGGTGATTCGCGAGGCACTCGAAGTTGAATCCACGCGGTCTGCTAATCAATTGGCGGTTCTGCTCGGCATAACCGCCGCGTTGCGCTCGCGGCCAGCAGATGCCGGTGCGACACTTGCCAAGTTTCTAAATTCTCCGGACGCGCGTGTGCGATCGGATGCGGCAAACGCTCTCGCGCGGTTGCGTTTGAAAGACGGCAACGAGCGGCTCAGGTTCCTGGTGGATACCGATCGCGATCCCAACGTCCGCGCCAACGCCGCGCGCGTGCTCGGCGTCACCGAGGACAAGGACTCGTTTCAGTTATTGCTGGCTC
>DATNJO010000548.1:0-7591 GCA_035603895.1 Pyrinomonadaceae bacterium | reverse complement strand
TCGCTCAGGACAAAGTCACCGAGGCGTTTCATTACGCGGAGATGGCCAAAGGCCGCATGCTGCTCGACGTTCTACGCCACGGCCGGTCAGACATCTCCAAAACGATAACCGCTGAAGAGCGCGATCACGAGAAGCAGTTGAATGCCACAGTAACGGCGCTCAGCTCTCAACAGCGCAAAGAGATTTCGCTGCGTCAGCCGGATAAATCACGGCTCGCCTTCATCGATGCGCAACTACAGAAAGCGCGGCTTGAATACGAAGCATACGAAACGCGTATCTATGCCGCACATCCAGATCTAAGGGCGGTGCGAGGGGGATCTGAACCTTTGTCTTTGAACGAAGCGGGAGCGCTGATAAACGATTCGCAAACCGCGCTGTTGGAGTATGTCGTTACACAGAATCGGACCTATCTCTTTGTTCTTACAAAACCCAACAGCACAGATCCAGTGAGGTTGAAGGTCTATCCGATAGAAGTTAGCGCTCGCGAACTGGCCACACGAGTTGCGGACCTTCGGCAAAGATTGGCCGGCAACTCAGCTGATTTCAAAGAAACGGCCAGGAGCTTGTATGACCTCTTACTGCAACCGGCACAGACTGAGTTAGACGGCAAGAACGCCATCTATATCGTCCCCTCCGAAGGACTTTGGGAATTACCGTTCCAGGCCTTGCTATCGAGATTAAATAAGTACGTGCTCGAGGATCACGCATTGTCTTACGCGCCCTCGCTCAGCGTTTTGCGTGAAATGAAAAAGAAGGCCGTGGCGCAGCTCGTTACCGGTCGCGGTGCCAACTCGAATGGTTACCTGACGAAGGTCAGTGCTACTGCTTCTCCAACTTTGCCACGGCTGCTGGCAATGGGTAATCCATCATTGAGCGGCCGCAGTGTGTCGCGGTTGAGTTTCACTCGAAGCGAGGGGTCCTTCGATTCTCTGCCGCAAGCTGAGCAGGAGGTGAAGGCAATAGGTGAAATTTACGGCGCTGGGGAGAGCACGATCCTGATTGGCACTACGGCGCGTGAAGAAACTTTCAAGGCCACAGCCTCGAAGTATCCCGTATTGCACTTTGCGGCGCATGGTGTACTCGACGACGTGAATCCCCTTTACTCGCGTCTCTTGTTAGCGACCGGAAGCGATAGTGAAGATGGTTTCCTGGAGGCGCGGGAAATTATGAAGCTCGATCTTCACGCCGACCTGGCGGTCTTGTCGGGTTGCCAGACAGCGCGCGGGCAGGTCGGTTCGGGTGAGGGTTTGATCGGAATGTCCTGGGCCTTTTTCATCGCCGGCACTTCAACCACGGTTGCGAGCCAGTGGAAGGTCGACTCTGCCAGCACCGCCCGGCTGATGATAGATTTTCACCGCAACCTTGAGTCCGAAAGGGGACCATCGCAAGCCAGTGCCGCCGAAGCTCTGAGAAGAGCTGCAATCAAACTGATGGCCGACCCCAAATATCGCCATCCGTTTTTCTGGTCTGGATTTGTGGTCGTGGGTAATGGGATCTAACGTTTGCGCCACTCCTGAACAGCTCGCAACAGCCTGGTTGCTACAGGAGAATTCGGATTCTCTCTCGCCAGTATTTGCAGTTGTCCTTCGGCCTCAGCCAACAATCCAAAGCGCGCGTATGTTAGACCCAAAGCGAGATGCGAGATGGGGCTATGCTTTTTCAAGTTCGTTAACTCCTGCAGCTTGTCTGCTTCCAATATTTTAAATTGGGCTCGGGGTGTGGGAGCAACCGGCGATCTCACCTCTTGCCCATTCCTGACGGCCACCACTTCCCACGAATAAATCATCCCGCGTCGAAGTTTGGTCGACGTCCACTGGGTTGCCGCTTGCGGCGCGCTGCTCGTTACACGATTGAAGTCTGCGTCAAACACAGAGACTGTGTAACTTGCTGCGCCCGCCAAGGCTTGCCAGCGCAGGTTAGGATGATCCGTCGCGATCACTGTCCCAGACGGAGCAAGCAATCGAAACGAGTTTTCTCGGGCAGTGGGGTCCATGAGCGTGATCGAAGGTGCAGTCAACTTGTCCAACACCTCTGGCTTTGACAAGGTCCTGGTCGTAAGCACACTTCGCACGAGCAAGCGGCTCGTTTCAGGAAGTTCCTCCAGACCGACTAGTATGCCTTTGCTGTCTAACTGAATTTTGCGGCCGTTGTCTTCCAAACTTGCCACGACCGCCAACTGATCATTAGTTGGGTCTTTCGCTGCTTCCGTCTGCGTGGGCGTTGGCGAGCCACTTCCGGGCGTGTTAGAGGGAGTTTGGATGCTTGTCTTTTGCGCAGTCTGATCAACGGCGCGCACATGCCAACGCTGCCACATAACAAAAGCCAAAACCAGGCCTGCAACAACCAACACTCCGGCAACTGCGCGGGCTGGCGTAAACTGAAATGCCGCACGCCATGCGGGAGAGAATTGCTCTGCCGGGATTTCAGCTTGCCTGGCCGAAAACGACACGTTCTCGGCTAGTGAGCTTGCGGGGAGCGATTGCATCGCCTCGCTGCATTGATCACAGATGTCGAAGTGACTTTCAAAGATTACTCTATCGGCTTGGTCAACTACTCCATTCGCATATCGTCTCAAGTCGGCATTCGACAGATGAAAAGCTTCGTCCGCGTCATCGGGCAGCAGAGCTTCAGTCAACTCGCTGTAGATCAGCGCTGAATCTTCGGATGGCACAATTCGACGCAGGCACGATTCACATTCGGCAACGTGCGAATCAATTCTTTCCCGTTCCCTCGGCCTTATTGTCCGGTCACGAAAAAGACTAACCTCTGTTTCGGTAAGATGATCGGTCATTCTTTATTCGACTTTTTCATGGCGCTATATCTTAAACCGTATTTCACTTCTAATTCTTACCACTCGCGTTTGAACATTTCTCACTTCGCGCCGAGACTCCTCGTTCTTCGCGCCAGCCGTTCTCGAGCCGTTTTGCGCAGGTTAATAACTTGCTGCCGAGTTATGCCAAACATTTGCGCAATGCGGAAATCATCAAGCGGCAACTCACTCCATAACTTCTGAAAGTCTTCGTAAGGCAGCTCCAGTAGTCGCGCGAGCTCCTCTTTAGAAACGACACCCAAGAAAGGAAGAAACGAAATCACTCCCCCGTCCCGCGAATCTCTGAGGTTAAGCAATAGAGCAGCACGTTGGAGCACTGGTAGTTGGCACACCTCGCGCCAAACCTGCTCAAAAAACAACCGTTGCTCCAGAGCCAAATCAACTCTGGGTTCTAAACTAGTAAATTGGAGGTCTCTCTCCGAGCAACCGGTATCAATCGATTCGATCGGTGGATCGTGAATGTGCCACATTTCAGCGGCGATTTTTACGACTTCATCAAAACCGATTGGTCCATCGGAGCGCTCAAACAAGGCACCCAGGAACTCATCAGACTTCATCCGGGCATCACTTAGCTTCCCGTCCGTCAGATGCGAAGCGGAATCATAGGCGTCGCGTTCTTTCGCTTCGGATCCGGTTTCCTGGCGTCCATTGAAGCTTGCATACCATCGCTTGTCTTCAGCTTGCCACAGAGCAAATCGCGGGTTCTGTCTCAGGCTCCGGCGTAGTAAGTTTTTTAGCCTCCACCGCTGCGGATGCTTTTCGCGAAAATAGTCAATGCAAGCAGAGTAGGTTTTGATCGCGACGAAGTCCGGGAAACTGACGATTGCTGTTTGATTTGGATCCTGTCTGAGAGCTCGCAATGTTGAGACGATCGTGGCTCGCAGATCGCCGGCTATCTCAAGCGCGTCCTGGTTTTGCTGAGTGCCGCGTTCATTGAGCGACACTCGCAGCTTGCTTCTCAGTATTTTCTTGATAATTGGCTCGGCGTGTTCGTCGATGATCGCGCGCAGCAAGTCATCTGAGGCTGATTCCGACGTAGCAGCCAGGAAAGGACCCAGGATCGAATCAGAGCTCTCGTCTTTAGTTTCGTGCTGCATAAGAATGGCGGGCAGCAGATATTTAGACGGATCAGACGCTAAAGTCAAAGAAGTAGTATTGAGAACACTCCTTTGGGTAAGAGGACACGTACAATACGCGTACATCGAGCACCTAAAATAGACCAAACGAGCCTACGTCAGCCTAAAGCGCTGATGTCGTAAGCTCGTTATAGTCAACAAGATCCATTGATTTCAAAACCACTTCCGCGATTCGGTAGGCGGCCCTGAAAAGACCGGCGTCGGCGGTTCGATTCCGTCCCTGGCCACCGATACTTTCAATCACTTACAGATAGCAAAAATATTCCCTCACTCATACGCTCGTCTGAACCCGATGTTAGGTCAAAGAACGCCGTGGGCGAGCTTTACGTTGTGCGCAAGTAGAAGAGGTGATGGTTCAACTTTGGGTTTACATTGGCCTTCATTTACGTTGACTCTTCTTCGTGAAAAGAATAATGTCCCGCTCGTTTGAAAGTGCTGCTTGAGCCTTTGCGTCCGTGCAACTCGCATTGGCCTACTTCCTGATTCTGTGTGCTTCAACTTACAACGGAGGTGAAAATGTCAGATTCGTTCCAAGGCTACGTGCGGAGAATCGATTTCGAGCCCAAAAAGGACTTACTGGAATACCGAATCTACGCACATGTGTTCGTGAAGTCACTAGATGGACAGAACGAGATTGATGTTTACACGGATAACCCGCGTTTTGAGGCTGCATTCCTGACTGCATTTTCCTCAGCTCAAACCGATCCGAATACAACACGCTATATCGAGGTTCAATACGAAACCGTTGACAAAACCAACAGAGTGGTTCGAGTCATTCTAGACCAGGAATTCACCTCCTTGAACCGTCCGCAATTAGCGGATTGAGAGTCCGAAGCCTACGGTTGCCGGCCGTTCTTGATCCAATCCCGGAAGCATTGGATCCACTCGGCGGACCAGGGGCCGCGGGGTTCGGGGGGCATGGGATTGTCGGAATCCAGGAGGCGGGTCAGAATGGAATCGGCGTTGTCTCGAACGGTTGTGTAGTCGCCGAGGTCGATGCCGAAACGGTTCATGTGATCGATGTCTTCGGTGGTGAACTTAGGGAGAATGTCGGTTTTGAAGCTCGTGCATTCACCCGCTCCTGATGATTGTGTACTCATAATCTAGCAGCCCCTTCGCGCGTCGCTACTCAAGCCCTCGCTACTCGCTTCGCAATCGGATTCGTTTCACTCCGACTCTCAGCGTATCGCCCGCCTTCGCCTGCTCTGACGTCACCAGCGACAGGATGATCTTTCCTTCACCTTTGACTTTCCCTTGCGTGGCAACAATGAACCTTCCCGGATTGTCGGGCGGAAAGAGACCGAAGCTTCCGAGAAAGATTTTCTCCCCATCCTTCGGCTGAAAACTCACCTGAAACTTGATCGGGTATTTCTGAGGGTTGTGTACTTCAGTCACTTCAACCTGCACAAACTTCGACCTTTCAACCTCGCGGTCTCCGGCTTCAATCGACTGTTCGATCTGCGGATTATTCAGGTCGAGGTAATTCAGAGGTTCGTCACTCTTGGTGTCGTTCTGATTTTTTTGACTGGCAGAGTTTGTCGAGCTTACGGACGCGTTAGCATTGCCCTCGTTAACGAGATCTAATGACCTGCCGTTACACGAAGTAAACGCTAACGCCACGAGACACACACCGTAACCCAACCTGTAGAACTTCATCTTTCCCCCGCATGTATAACTACCAATTGTTACCGGGGAGTCGGATTGATTATAACAGGCGTAGTGATGATCTCAATTCCATTCAACTCAAGTTGTGTGTCCGGCCGTTCAAATTTTCCGGCGAAGGGTACTGGCACGAACTGAAGCGAGAGCGGAGTTCCTTCCCTCAATTGACCACTCTCCCTCAGTCTTTGAATCGTGTTGGTCAGGTTAACCAAAAACTTCGGCTGATGTGGTTTATGCTCACCCGTAGTGTGGTCGCCACGGGACCCAAAAAACGCGAAGCTACCTGCGAAATGCGGATCCTCGGTCGAACTCCCGCTATTGGCGTTTGGCAAATTCACAAACACTCTGACAGAAAAATCACTGTGAACAGGAAGACTGGCGAAATCGATACTCGCAAATATTCTATCCTTCGCTGTGTCAGCGTTGATAATCTGCGCAAAGTCCTCAGGAGTGAGCCTGGTTTCCCTGGACGTCGGTTTGTCGATACTGATGAGCGCTTTGTCCGCCAGACGAACTCTCTTCTTGATGTCGAACCTGATGTCGGCGCCGGCGCGAACTCGTTTTTCCACCTTCTCAAACGCAGCCTTCGTTGTTAGTTCCAACGTCGCTGGAAAGCTGCCGATCGCACTGCTCTCATATCGATAGCTTAGCAGCGGCATAATCGTGGTCAGAGCCGCCGTAAACTCTGCCGGGTTGCCATCCGCATCGACATAGTGACTGTTTACGTGATTGTTCCAGCCGGCGTCGTTCGTGTTGTTATTGTCGAGTTCGATATTCCACTTGGCCCAGCAGTAATCGATCATGCAGTGATGGGTCCAGAAAACAGGATCCAAGGCTGAAGTGTAGTCACACATCGTGCCTCCTACGGCACAGTGGACCGTGTTATGCGGAGTGCCCTCGATCTGATTGGAAAAAGTGAAAAAGTTTGTGTCGCCCATGATCGGATTGAGCGCCGCATTGCTGATCTCCCAGACACCGGTCATATCAGTGTCGGGTCGGGGAAGAAAGAGCGGACTGGCGGGATCCAGAAAAGCGGGATTAATAGCCGGATTCTGATTCCAGTTCCAATAAGGCAGTCCGAACTTGGGCTTGCCAGTAAGCTTCTGGCAAATCTTCTCGAAATGAAACAGGAAGCCACGGTGCCAATCGAAGAAATGATCCGTTCCGTGTTCGCAGAAAGTAAAGCCAGAAGGTATCCCGTGAATTGCTGCCTGAGCTGCCCAACTCGTCAGGTTACTCGAAGGCAAGCCTTTCATGGCCGCGACGGCATCTCGATACGTAGCGATGTCCGCATCCACCTCGGCGGAACCTGTTCGCAAGCGGCGGCGTACGGGACGGTTCTTGATTGCTTCCGCTAGTTGGTCGCACCCTCCCATCGTACCAACGATGAGCGCAACACTGACAAAGCCCAGCCCTTTAATAAAGACGCGGCGGCTGATTTCACTCAACGGATTGTTATCTTCGAAATCTTTAGGCGTGAGAGTTTCCATGACTTTTCCTATTCAAACAGAGGTCGTTAAGGTCGTGACGTGAGTTGTGCGTCCTGCTGGACGAGTTTAACTACTGGCGCCGGGGCTTGAAGCGAGTCTGTGCAAGGAATAGCAGAGGCTCGTGAGTACCACCCTTTGAAGATGGCCGCACCTTACTCCCCAGTCGATCAAAAGTCAACCAACTTTTTGGTCGTGGACCATTCAAGCAAATCTACCCCACAAAATTCTTCAGCCGATGAGGGACTTTGCCGTTCGATTTCGCACGTACGAATAAGCCGTACGTTTGCACGGCTGTGGGAGGAATCGTTCCATTGAAAGACTGGCAAGCTGAATTAAACCGGCTCACAGATGAATCACGAGGCGATCCGCGCGTCCGGATAGCGATACTGGATGGTCCAGTTGACCGTTCGCACCCGTGCTTCACTGGTGCTTCTCTCAAGCAACTGGAGACACCAAGCCAGAGTTCCGATATC
>DATNJO010000547.1:0-4241 GCA_035603895.1 Pyrinomonadaceae bacterium | reverse complement strand
CGGAGTACGATTCCCCGGCTTGATCGAAGAATAAAAATCAGTCAGAAGCGTCGATATCGTGGGAGACTCGACCTGCCAACGACTCACTAACGTCGCGGGAGTGCCCGCAACAAACCAGGCCCAGGAAAAACCAAAGGCAGCATCTCCACTGAAACCGGTGCTCTGATCCGCGGTCGGCGCAACGACCAGCTCGCTCGTGCTTTGCAGGTCCATGATTTCACGGAGCTGAAGAAAGCCGTCTTGCTGGCTGTTCGCAGACGAAAGCCCCATAAACGACGACATCGGGCTCGTGTCATCCAAGACGATTGGACCAGCAAAATGCACGATCCTGGCCCGCGTAATGTCTGTCTTGATCCGATCTTCGCTTGCGTGTGGGCCAACGTAGAGACGATTGGTACCGTAGCTCGCCGCCACGCGTTTGAGATCTTCTTCCTGCTCGGCAGACGGTTCCAGCTTCACACCGGCATAAGCAAGTTCGAAGCGACGCTTGAAGACCGGTGATAATTCAGGATTACCGAAGGCGACCAACGATGAGTTGAGACGGCCCACCGGCACACGCTGCTTTCGCATTTCACGCAGAGCCGATAATGATGGCGCGTAAGACACTTGCACGTGGTCCACAACGTAGAGATCTTCCGCCGGCTGTAACGCCTCGAATGGCAAGTGCCAAAGTACTCCATCCGGCACGATGACAAACTTCGTCTTGAGGCCGATTTGATCCTCGGCGGGCTTCACCAGTAACTCGTAAAGTTCTCGCGAGAGCTCGTGAAAGTTATCGTCGCGCGACGCGAGTAGTTGCTGAAAGTGCCGCACTCTCGATGCAAGTTCATCCCGTCTGATTTCCAGCGGATAAACTTTCAGATTGATCTCGGTTTGCCGTCTTCCGGGCGCGGTTTTATCCAGCGTCAAGACAAACAAATAGGTATTGCTCTCGGTGATCGTAAATTCGAGGAGCGCGGTAGACGAATCGCCAACCAACGAACGCACTTCATCCAGTTTGAGCGGAACGAGCTCGCCTCGGCTGATTTTCAAACCGGGATTGGCGGTGAATAATTTCTGGCGCAAGTCAGTATATGCAGCACGAGTTTTTTGCAATCTATTCCGCAAATCTACGCGACGCGCCTCACTCGGAAAACGCTGGTCCCGCTCGCGGTCCAACTGGATTTCAAGCGAGGAAACCTCGCCGGCCAGACGTTGCTCCTCGCGGCGTTGCTCGATGGTCAAACCTTTCTGAGGGACGGCGGCGTTGTTCTTCAGTAAATCGATCAAGAACTGTATCTTCGCGCGTTCCGCATAATGAAAAGCCTCACTCGGTCGATGCTGACTCATCAAAAAATCGATCGCAGACAGGTACGGCAGTGACCGGCTGTGATCGCCAAGTGAGACTCCGGAAGCTTCCTCCCTCAGTGTTTCAACAATCGAGATCGCGCCGGTGAACGCGCTGTAAGCCTGTGGTCCATGTTCCAACTTTGCATGGGCTTTGCCCGTCAACATCCGCGCGTACCACAGAAGTTCGCTGTTCCCGAGCTGCGTCGCGATCGTTACCGCGCTCTCAGCCGCGCTCAGTGCTCGTGCGTAATCGTTCTGAAACAGAAACGCCTCAGAAAGTCGCGTCAAAACTTCCGCCACTTTTTCCTGGTTGGGAATGGCTCTGAACAACCCAAGCGCTTTTTCAAAACTATCGAGCGCTTCGGTGTAGTTCTTCTGGCGCAGTAGTGTGGAACCGATGCCGGCGACGACGTCACCCTGGCCCGACTTGTCGTCCATTTCTTCGCGCAATACCAGTGCTTGCCGGTACGACATGAGTGCCGCATCGAACATCCCCTGCCGGTAGTGAACATTCCCGATGAGAGTCAAAACCCGAGCCATCTCGATTTTGTTGGAATCGTTTTTGAACTCCTTTAGTGCCTTGTTGTAGTACTCGAGTGCGTGAGGGTAGTCGCCTTGTAAAGCTCTGACTAAACCGATGCTTCCGAGAGTGGTTCCGAGCGGAGCCTTAATCTCTTCGGAGATGCTTAGGCTGCTGAAATAGCTCTCCAGTGCCGCGCCATAATCACCGCGAGTGCGATGCACATTCCCGACTCCCTTGAGCGCAGTGGCAAGTCCGAGTTTGTCAGGCTGCGTCTTTTGAATCTCGACGCTGCGCTGATAGTTTTCGAGAGCTTCATCGTAATTGCCGGAATAGTAAGCCGAATTTGCCGCGCCATTCAGTGCGGCAACGACCGCGCCGATTTCTGATCTGTTAGCACGCTGGAGTGACTCTTTGTAATAAACGAGCGCTTGCGTGTAGTCGCCCTGCATGTACAAAACATCGGCCAGGCGCACAATGGAATCGACGTTATGATTCGTTTCGCTGCTTTTTCGAAAAGCGTCGGCAGCGGCTGAGTAGTTTCCCTGGCCGTAGTAGATCGAGCCGATCATGTTAAGCGCGTTGGCAATTTCTTCCTTGTCGCCGAGTTGCGTGAATTCGCGCAAAACCTGTTGCAGAGTCGCGAGTGCTTCTGTTTCGCGACGCTGCTCTTTGTAAATCAGCGCGACACCGGAGAGTGCTTTAGCCGACTCGTAATGATTTGTGACTTCCGTGAAGAGGTCGCGCGCTTTCTTGTAGTGCTCCAGCGCTGCCGGATAATTCGCTTGAAAATAATAGACCGTGCCAATGTCTAACCACGCGGTCGCGACGCCCTCTTTATCACCGATTTTTTCAGCAACATTTCGCGCGACTCCATAGATATCAAAGGCAGTCGAATAGCGTCCGACGAGCAATTGAGAGTTACCTTGCCTGATCAAGACGCGGCGCAAATCAGGCGTCATCAAAGCCTGGTTTTTAGCCAGCAACTCGTCGCGCTCTGCTTGAGACTTGAGCGTGGTTAGTGTGAGCGCGAAGTCATCGAGGTCTCCCAATGAAGTCTGCGGTGGCGATTGAGGTGTAGTCTGAGCGTAGACACTAAAGCTGAGTAGAAGGACAATAACGAGCGCCCGCGCGAGGTGTAAGTCTACTAATAGCATCTATCTCATCCAGTACCTTGTTGGCCGTTGAATATAAACCGAGACTTAGGTCACGTACCAGCGCCTTCGTTACCAAAACGCCGAAGGCGTTTGCTAGTTCCAGCCCCAGAGTTGAGCTTGCAACAACCCTGGGAACTACGAAACAACCTGGTGTACAACGCTGAAAGCGTTGACGATGCCGTAGACCAACTGTTCGCCAACGCTTTCAGTGTTCTTTCCTTTTTCTCTGTCGATCCCAGGGTTGAGACCAAGCCTGAGCTGCCATTTGTTAACGCCTCCGGCGTTCAAGCTTCAGCGCACTACTGAGTCCTTCCCGTCCGCTTTCCAACCGGAACGATCGTCGAACATGACTTCGATCACCGCCATCTTAGCCGCGCCTTCGCAGCCCATCTTCTCGTCAGTCCAGCGGTTCAACGGCCCATTCAACATCGCGAAAGGCTGGTAATAAAATCCGGGTCTTATACCACCATGGGTTAAACCAACTCCCGACAGGCTATATAACACTCGTGTCTTATTGTTTTCATCAACTGCCACGCAGCCGAACATCAACATCTCGATTCCTTTAGTGGATCGATTAACTAATACTGCCTGATTTTCGCCTTTCACATCGCGATACTCAGCCGCCATTGGCGCTGAAGGCAGATCGACCCATTGAGCTGGAATTGTTATTGGCTGAGCCTTAGCGAGCGGCGCAGCCGGTGGCGCAGCGGGTTCTCTTATTTCCCACAACTCCTTTGCTTTCGCTCGAGCGGCTTCAGCATCCTTTGTGCGCCCTAACCTCGTGTACACGAGAACAAGTTGTTCCAACGCATTTCGCGCGGACGAATAGAGTCCCGCGCCGCGACTCATTTCCGTCACCTGCTGCAGTGTTTCAATAGAAGCCTCGTCATTTTTCATCTGCCACTGGCGAAGACCCAAAAGCAACAGCATACGGATTTGCTGCTTGAGATCGCCACGCTCCATCCAGTAGTTGGCCTCAAACTTGAGTCGATCGACCGCTTGCTGATAATCACCATTAACCGAGTAAATGCGGGTGAGTTCTTCGACTCCGGCGATCAGACGCGTATCGTTACCAGCCTCACGCCACAGGTCAATAGCTTTAACGAAAGCTTCAGCAACGGCTCGCTCGGCTTCCACAACGAGCTTGCGGTCACTAGTCTTGTAAGCCTCGCCTACTTTTCGCTCAGCCTCCGTGACGATCTTGCCGGCTTCCTGTTGCGCCTCTTCGCGAGTGC
>DATNJO010000546.1:0-2665 GCA_035603895.1 Pyrinomonadaceae bacterium | reverse complement strand
CGCTCTCTTCGAACCGTTTCACGGAGCGAAGCATATTTTCTCTTTGTTGATGGCCGGGCGCCGCCGGCGCGGCATCCGCAGGCTGTTGCGGCGCAGCAGCAAAGGTCTCCATCGCTTTTCGCAGGGCTTCGGCCATGGCTTGATGTTAGATCAATGCGGGGTGGAACGCTACTGCTGCGAGCGTGTGGATTTCATGAGGTGAAGCCGCGGAGGCTTCTAAATTCGAGTACCGCGGTTGTGGGTGCAACTTTTGCGATCAGGTGTTCTTGCCCATCCGCTCTATGGAGCGGATCTTGGATCCGACGTCATTGCGAGGAGCACTTGCGACGAAGCAATCCAGTCTCGCTTCCGGCGCTGGATTGCTTCGCATCACCGGCGGCGCAGAGCCTGTCATCGGGCGCGCATTCGCGCGACCCGTTGGCGCCGACCCGCTGGCTCGCAATGACGAATAGCCCGCTTGAACGAATGATCTGCGGGCTGCGGCGCGATCGGCTCCGCTTATGTTTGGGTGCCGCCATCGTCGACCCCAGCATGTCGCATCGCTCACGGAGCCACGATGCTAGCGCTGTCGACGATAGTGTCCCTGCCGCTCCGATAGTGACCGCTGACATACCTGCCGGCGCGATAGTGCGGACGCACATATGTCGCGCGTCTCGTGTGAGCCCTGACGTAGACATATCCGGTCGAAACACTGCGATGTCGAACGTGGGCACAATGCGTGGGCGGCGCAGCTCGTAGGGCGGATTAGCGTAGCGTAGTTCCTGCAAAAGGCGGCAGGGGTTAGCTTGCTCCTGACTGGCTGATTGGATAGCGATGCGGTAAGCTATCGCCGAAATTAGCGATAAGGCTTAGTGCCCATGTTCTATCGAGCTGTGCCGGCATTTTTTTTGTCTTTATTTGGATTGCTGCCGACAATCGCGACTGCTGGCACGCCGGTGTGTTTTTCGTACAGCGGGCGCCCAAACGACATGATCGCGGTCCAACTTCCAAGCGGCGGCGCGCTGGTCGCGGCTAGAACCGGTCTGTTTCGTCTCGATGCAAGTCCTCTTGCGGATGACGTTTATACGCGTAGGTATAGGCGCCCTTTCGTGCGCATACCGATATCGGGGCCGGATACAGGTGACATCAAGGAAATACGACCACAAGGCGATGGTTGGCTTGTTATCGGAAGTAAAGGGCAGTTCGAATTGGATCGGAACGCCGCCGTGCTGACGCCTCTTGTAAATAGAGATCAGAGCGCCGCTGCCTCCGATCAGCAGAATGCGCTGGATGATCTGGGTGTCTTTGCGAGCGAGCGTGCGGCAATCTTGAGAAGTCTGGAATCTCTTGCGGCTGGTGTCTCGTCAACAGGAGTCGAAATAAATCTTTTCAGCGAAGTAATTGTCGGAGCCTCCATTGGCCGGATCAACGATGCCAGGCCTCTCAAACAAGGCGGATGGTTAGTCGCCGCCACAGGCGGACTGCTCTCCATCGATGCTCGTCTGCGCCGGGCATATGCCTTGGCCGGGCCCGATCCGGGTGTTGTGTACAAAATCGCGTCGATAGATAGCGACAGCTGGGTAGTAGCCGCCTCGAGAGGGTTATTTCGCGTCGATCATAAGGGGGAGGCGGCGTTGCCAATCCTCAAGGGCGAGGTTGGCAATTCTCCGTTGCTTGAAAGGCTGGCGAACGGAGCATGGATCATAGGCAGCAGCCAACCTCCAGGCCTGTTTGTTGCCAGTCCGGACCTTCGGCAAGTTGACCCGATTGCCGGCCTGACGGGCACTCCTTTAGGTCTTGTTCCCTTACGCGAAGGTGGCTGGCTCGTAAATTTTAGCAAGGCAATCGCTCGTCTCGACGCAACGGCGCGCCTGATTGGCGTTATTGCTAAACCAAAGGAGACCGAGCCATACAGCGAACCCTCGTTCGACGTGCTTGAGCGCGACGACAAAAGCTTCGTCATGGTAATCGCAGGAGACCTTTTCCTGATTGACGCCGGGCTGAAACGTATTGCGCAGGTTCCTTCGCCCGCAGTTCGTGGAATGATAGAATTGAGAGAGCAGTCCGATGGTCGCGTTTCGATCGTGACCGTTGACGGTATGCTGGAAAGCATTGAGTCGTTCAGCGACGCACAGGTAGCAATACAGGACCCCGAGCGTCTAAGGGGTCGCAGGCCTGACAAAACAAGTTTTGTCCCGACGACGTGGACCCTCAAACATCCTTGCGCGTATGCGATTCAGGATTCCCTTGCTGTCGAGTTGCGGCATGACGGCAAGACCGACGAGCGAAACTTCGTCAGGGTTGTTTTACTCAAGCAGACAAAAAAGCCAGCCAAGATTTTGAAGCAAGAGGATCATGAGGATCAAGAAGATCAGGAAGAAGAAGAACAAGAACAAGACACGAAGCCTGGGCTAAAGTTTTCAGCAAACGTGCAATTCCCGAACAGCGGTTCATGGGTGCTGCAGCTTGTCTCAAACTCCAAAAACGGAGTCGTCGAGGTCGGACGCCCAATCCGGGTTCAAGTTTACGAATCGCTTTCAGATTGGGCTCGCTCTCAGTGGGAAATTCTGCTGGTTATAGGCATCGCACTCCATTCGGCGGCGTTCATTCTTCTTTTTATCGGCGCTCATTGGAGTGAGAGGGCCTTCCGCATCCTGAACGATCCAGTCTGGTCCACGATTGGGCT
>DATNJO010000545.1:0-3461 GCA_035603895.1 Pyrinomonadaceae bacterium | reverse complement strand
ATCGCCGCCTCTACTTCGCCGAGTTCAATGCGATATCCCGCCACCTTGACCTGGTGATCGAAACGACCGAGGAAGTCGATGTTTCCGTCGGGTAAGTGCCGCGCTAAGTCGCCCGTGCGATAGAGTCGCGCGCCCGGCATCGAACTGTATGGGTGCGGAACAAAGCGTTCCGCCGTCGCGGATGAATTGTTCAGGTAACCTCTGCCCACGCCGGCTCCTCCGACGCACAACTCTCCAGCCACACCCGGCGGCACGAGATTCATACCATCGTCCAGAATCAACAACTCGGAGTTATCGTTTGGTCTTCCGATCGGAGGCGCGACGGGCCGCTCGAAGTCGATCAAGCGAAACGCCGAACACGTATCGGTAGCTTCTGTTGGTCCATAGGTGTTCACGATCTCCACATCAGAGCGCGCGGTCCATTCACGCAGCCGCGAACCGTTGATCGGTTCGCCACCGAGAAGGACGTGCTTCAATGGCGACAGCTTCTGAAAGCCTGGCCCAGCCGTTTCGACTAACGGATAAAAAGCGCTCGGCGTGCAGTTAACGAGCGTGATCTCCGCTTCAGAGATCGTCGTGAGAATTGCCGGCGGATCGTAAACGGCCGGCGTGGGAAAATGCAGTTGTGCACCGATCGTCAGCGGCGCGAAGATATCTTTCTGCGTCAAGTCGAAGCTGAACGACGAGATGATTAAGACTCGCTCGCGTTCGGTGAGGCCAAACTCGGAGACAAACCAGTTAACCAGATTGACGAACCCGCCGTGCGTTACTCCCGCACCTTTGGGACGCCCGGTCGAACCCGACGTGTAGATGACATAAATCAGGTTGCTGCGGGAAACCTTTACAGACAAATCCTCACGCGCTTCACGTCCGATCTCTTCCGTTTGTGCATCGAGACAAATCGTGCGCACTGAGTCGTGCGGCAACCGGCCATCAAGCAAACGGCTCTCGGTCAACAACACGCGCGCGCCACAATCCTCGAGCATGAAAGCCAAACGGGCATCGGGATACGCTGGATCGAGCGGCACGTAAGCAGCGCCGGCTTTCAACACCGCCAGCACAGCAACGATCATCTCAACGGCCGGCTCGAGGCAGATGCAAACACGCGACTCGATTTCAACTCCGTTGCGCAACAGGTATCGCGCCAGACGATTCGCACGCTCATTCAACTCACCGTAGGTCAGTTGTTTCGCACCCTGGACCACCGCAATCTGATCGGGCGTTTTTCGCGCCTGCGCCGCGAATAACTCGTGAACACGTTGGTTCAGCCACGCACCCTCTTTACGTGTGTCGTTCCACTGGGACAGAAGTAGAGATCGTTCTTCGTCAGTGGCGATTTGTATGTCAGCCAGGCGTCGTGAGGAATCGGCGACGAAACCTTCGAGGAGGGTCTGAAGATGGCCGAGGCTCCGTTGGACCACATCGTTCGTGAAACGATTGGTGTCGTAGAAGATCTCGAGCGACAACTCGTCTCCGGGTGTGGCCACCAGCGTCAGCGCGTAGTTAGTTTGATCGAACCACCAGACGTCGTTGGTCTTCAGACTCTCGCCACTGCCGAGCAGATGCACGTCCAGCGGGTAATTCTCAAACACAAGCAGGCTCTCAAAGAGCGGCGTACCACGTGGCACCGCGCTCAATGTCTGCAACTCGACCAGCGGACTGTGCTCGTATTCACGCAAGTTCGCCTGTTGCGTTTGGATCTGTTTGAGCCAATCGAGCACACGCATCCCGGCCGGCAGGCGAACGCGCACCGGCAGCGTGTTGATGAAAAGGCCAACCATTTGTTCGATACCGTCGAAATCAGGCGGCCGTCCGGCAACGGTCGCGCCGTAAACCACGTCTTCGTGGGCACTGTAACGACTGAGCAGCATGGCCCACGCGCCCTGGACCAATGTGTTCAGCGTCAATTGCTGCCGCCGCACGAACGCTGTTAAATCGCTGGTGACGTGTTGGGAAAGTCGTACTCGAAAACGCTGCATGTCCGGTTCGCGGGCCGGATCCGCATGCGCGTGATCGACGCCTAGCGGTGTCGGCGCACGGAAGTCTTCGAGATAAGCACGCCAGAATGACTCCGCGTGTGCGGCATCCTGTTTTTGCAACCATGCGATGTAGTCGCGATACTCACGAGTATGCGGTGGCTGCATGTCGACACCGCGTTTTAAATTCTCGTAGTCGCCGAATATCTCGCGGAGCAGGGTCGCAATGGACCAGCCATCGAGCAGCAGGTGATGATGCGTCCAGATGAGCCGGTACGATTCGTCGTCGAGTTGGACCAGTTTCAGGCGCTGTAATGGAGAAGCGGATAGGTTGAAGCCGCGGAGCCGCTCTTCTTCAAGTAACGCGGAAAGTCGTTGTTCCTGATCCACTGGTGGAAGCCCGCGCCAGTCGAGTAGTTCGAGCGGAAGTTCGATTCGCCGGTGTACTGCCTGCAAAGGTTCGTCACGGTTTTCCCAAATAAACGACGTGCGTAAGACTGCATGCCGAGCGGCCGCGCGTTGCCACGCCTCCGTGAAAGCTTCGAGGTCAAGGCGGCCTGCAAGCGCGAAACTCAACTGACCGATGTAGATGGGCGAATCAGGCGCGTACACGCTGTGAAAGAGCATCCCCTGCTGCAGCGGCGAAAGCGGATAACGCTCTTCAATCTCAACGGCTGCCTGCGACTCACTGCCAGCGGCAATGATCGATCGCAAGGCGGCCATAAAATTCCGGGCGAGTTTTTCGATCGTGAACTGCTGGTGGAACGCGGTGCTGTAATTCCAATCGACCTGCAACTGATGGTTGCTCACGTGGGCGTTGATCTCGATTAACCGGCTGCGACGCGCGCTCGGATGGCGAGTTTGACTATGCGACTCTTTCACAGAAGAGAAGAGCTCCGATTCATTCAGTATCTGGTCCAACTGGCCCAGGTAGTTGAAATTGACTTCCGGTTCGGGCAGGCTGCGCATTCGCTCTTGCACTTCCGCGTCGTCGTTGAGGTAACGCAGCAAACCGTAACCAATTCCATTCTTCGGAATGTTGCGCAACTGGCGCTTGACTGACTGCAATGCTGCGACCGGGGAGAGTCCGGCTTCTGCTTTAAGTAAGACGGGGAACGCGCTGGTAAACCAGCCGACTGTTCGCGAGAGATCCACGCCGTCGAAAAGGTCTTCGCGTCCGTGTCCTTCAAGCTCGATCAGGAGCGATTGTCCTCCAGTCCAATGCGAAAAGGCGTCGAGCAAAGCGGTCAACAGTACGTCGTTGATCTGTGTGTTGTGAGTCTGTGCGACTTCACGCAAGAGCGACCGCGTCTCATCGGTGTCGAGCGCGATCGTGAGTGTGCGTGTCTCGGCTTCGACGTTTTCTCCGTTTCGAAAATCGATTGGAAGCCGTTCGGTGTGGCTTGTAGCTAAGCCAGTCCAGAAACCAAGTTCGCCGCGAACTTGTTCGGAACGCGCGTATTCATTCAGCAACCTCGCCCAGCG
>DATNJO010000544.1:0-2829 GCA_035603895.1 Pyrinomonadaceae bacterium | reverse complement strand
CCTGGTGTTGAAAGCGCAGATGTCGTGCGTCGAGATGGTGCGACCGGGTGTCACGCACGATCAGTTGAAGCAACACTCGATTGAGGTGTTGACTGAGGGCATGGTTGAGCTGGGATTGCTCGAAGGGAAAACGGAAGAGCTCATCACGGAGAAGAAGTACGAAAAGTTTTACATGCACGGCCTCGGGCACATGCTCGGGATCGACGTGCACGACGTCGGCCGTTACTACTTCGGCAAGGAATCGCGCGCGCTCGAACCGGGCGTCGTGATGACGGTCGAGCCGGGAATCTACATCGCGCCGGAGACGGCCGGCGTTCCTGAGAAATATCTCGGCATCGGCGTCCGCATCGAGGACGACGTTCTATGCACGAACAATGGTCCTAGAGTGTTGACGAACAAAGTGCCGAAACACCCGGACGAGATCGAAGCGCTCATGGCGCGGTAAAGCAACCCACAGATTAAGCAGATAGCTCAGCGACGATCTCGCGCATGGCCTGACGGGCTTCTTCGACCTCTTCGGGTTTGAAAGAGATCGCACCGACCACTGCGTGACCGCCACCGCCGTAACGTTCGCAGATTTTGGCGATGTTGTGCGTGCGAGGCTTCGGCGCCCACGGATTCGAGCCGACGGAGATCTTGGTGCGTTGCGACCCGCGCGTGAGTGCGACTGAGTAGGTCGTCTGCGGATACAGATAGTAGGGAATGAACTTATTAAAACCTTCGTAACCCTCATCCACGAGGTCAAACTGGACCACGCCATTCGCAAAGATCGCTTTTCGTTTGACTGCTTCCAACGTTTCCAAATGCTGTTGGAGTATCGGCTGAAAACGCCGTTGCACTTCAGCGCTCGTCGCGACTTCCTCCAGCGAATGCGTCGTCAAATCGCGAATGATCTGTTCGATAAACGAATCGTCGGGGTCGGATTCAATCACCTGCATCAACTGCAACGCCGGCTCTTTTAGCTCGACGCACTGCGCGGGCGATTCATAAAGCGCGCCGTCGATGATGTGCGCCCAGTGGACCAGCGACCCGATCGGTTCGGCATTGAAACCGAAACGCTCGTGCGCGACATCGGCGATGAACTCGGTACACGACTTCCGGGTCGCGTCCAAAAACTTCTTGCCGGATTTATCGGCGCGGAAGTGCGCCTCGTCCTCGGGCGTGAGAAACGCCGACTCGTGATGATCGAACCACCACGTCAGTTTGTCTGACGCGGCATATTTGAAATCGACGATGGCATTCTCGTCGGAATCAAACATCGTGAGGTCAAACAGGTTGCCGGGACGATGCAGCAAGCCCGTGTAGTTGACCTCGGCTTCTGGATGAATGCGTTCTGTATAGAAGCGAGTGAAAGTGGCCGCCGAAGCGACACCGTCGAAGCAGTGGCCGTGGTAAAGGATACGAAGTTTCACTGACAGTTTTTACAGGGCTCGATCACGCCGGCCGATGTGCCACTTGGTGGTCCGAGTTTTGACGCAATGAACTTGTCCACCTCGTCTTCGATCAACTCGCCATTCACGACCATGGCTTTCTCGGTCAACACGTCGCCCTTGGCGTTTACTTTGGCTGGTTCAAGAAAGATGTTCCAGGGCGAACCCCAGTTGCGCTTGTCGCCCGTGAGTTGCCGGTATTCGTAATGCGGCGTCTTTAGTTTTTCATCACGCGAGTTCGATTCGGACACGACCGGGTACGGCGGACCAGCTTCACCGAAGAAAGTTTGCGCTTCGTCCATGTTCGCGTACTCGCTGACGCCGATCACCAGAAATCCCTGACTCTTATACTTGTCGTACAACTTGGCCGCGATCGGTGCTTCGTTGCGCCAGTTTCCGCACCACGGCGCAAAATAAACAATCATCACGAGCTTTTTACCGGCCATCAAAGTGCGCAAATCTTCATCTACACCAGTCTTGAGATTTGGCAGCGACCAGTTTTTGTAATTCACCGTCTTCTCGACGAGCGGCGAATACTCGTGGCCGGCCTGCGCCAGGACGGTAAAAGGTGAGACGGCGAGAGCAAGAATGGAAACGATCAAAAACTTCTTCATGATGTTACTCCACTTCTTTAGTTAGCGGCGCTGGCGGTTGCAGGAGTTTCCGCGAGAAGCGGTTTGACTGCTGCTTCCCAGCCGGCTTTGTCTCGGGCTCCGATGATCTTTTGCCGAATGCGTCCCTGGCGATCGATCAGGTAAGTGGTCGGCAAGACTGACTGCGCGAATTTTACTTTGGCATCGCTGCCACCGATCAAGACCTGGTAATCAAACTTTACGACGTCCTTTTGATATTGATTTACATCCGCGATGCTGTCGTCGAGTGAAGCGCCGACGATGCGCAAACCCTGCGATTCGAGCTCGTGCTGCAAGGAGTTGAGCGCAGGTATTTCTTCGCGGCACGGAATGCAGTAAGTGGCCCAAAAGTTCAGCATCACCACCTGGCCTTGAAGGGTTTTCAAGGTGTAGGGCTCGTTGGTCAGCGTTCGGAATTCGACGTCCGGTACGGCTTCGAAGCTCGCCTTTGCCGTTGGTGCCGGAGGCGGCGGTTTTGGCGTCGTTTGGTCTAACTTTAACCAGCCTTCCAGATTCGGAATCCAGGCCGTTAACTTCGAACTCGCCAACAGCGTCGATTGGCCGCTCATTACCAATACGCCAACCAGAATCAACACCACACCGGAAACAACTTCGACTTTGTGGAGGTGTCTGCGAAAGTTCTTGTAGAAACTCAGAAACTGATTGATGCCCAAGCCCGTCAGCAGAAACGGCACTGCGAGACCCGCTGAATAAAAGGCCGATAACACAAGTCCGCTGCGCCAGCCGATTCTCGGCGGCATCATCGG
>DATNJO010000543.1:0-7810 GCA_035603895.1 Pyrinomonadaceae bacterium | reverse complement strand
AAGCATCGGTCGTCATCAGATGGTCATAGCGCAGCCAAGGCTTGCCATTGCCGCCGACCAGTTCTACCGCCTTTCCCGAATCCACCAGCGCCGGTCTGACTTCACCCGTAACCGTCAGCCGCACTCGCAGTGGCGTTCCCTCGTGCCTGTTCCCGGGGGGTGCGGTCAGAGTAAAGCCCTGCTCGAGGCCATCTTTTCGGTTCTGATACCACTCAACGATCTCATCCGAAGTGCCTTGGTCAGTGTTTGTGGGGTTGGATTGCGTCGTGAGTCGTCGGGCAATCTCAATGCGATTGCCATCGACGCGGATCGTTCCCGCTCCGGCCGTCAACATTCGGCGACCATAACCGTAACTCCGCAGGCTTAACCGCGCCTGTAACGTCGTCATGCCCTTATTGGTGAGAGGCTGCAAGACTACGTCGCGCCCATTGAAACGGGCCCTCAGGTTCTGGGCCGGATTTGTTGCTTCATAGATCTCCGCCGCAGTGTTCTTTCGTAGTCCCGATCGCAACTCGCTCGACTTTTGGGCTTGCGGCTGCTGGTCGATCTGGTACTGTGCCGCCTCGATCAAATTCTGCAGTCGAACATAAAGGCCATGCTCTTTAAGATAATCTTTGGCGGGCTTGCCTTGCAGGCTGGGCAGCGGCTGGGTGGGTTGCGCCTGTGAGTCTCTAACTGAATTACTTGAGGTCAGGCGTTTGGGCAGCTCTGGAACTTTGGTTGCTGCGCTATTTGCCTGAGCGCCGTGCCGATTAATGATTAATGGCAACGCGAGGGCGACTAAAACGAAGAGCGTCAGGGAAACGATTGTGCGAGACCGCATTCGAGGGAACCTCCTGGCAGCTTCAAAGCTTTTGTGTAAATGATCGGGGTTTGGCTTTCATATATGTTTTGAACAGCAGCGGTAGGGGCTAAGAGAACGGTGGCAAACGTTTTTGCTTTCCGTGGTTTCCATCACCCCGTTTTCGTCAGTTAGCCAGGAGTCGTTTCGTAAACAATCGCTAAGCGACTGAGCAGGGCTTTCCAGTTCGTCACCGGCATGGTTCATTTCTTAGCAGTATTCCGCAGCACGTGGGGAGAGCGCAAGAGGTCGAAAGTTTTGAGTTAACGACATCTAATGAGTAATGACATCTAAATAGCCGAAGGTGACAACCAAAGTCAAGAATGTGAGTTGGAACTACTCTGAGGAGTTTCTGATTCAACCGTGATGTAGCCAGCCGAAGCAGTACGTTGACAACCGCTAGACGCGTAAATACTGGCTCATATCGTTTCGTCAGACCAGGTGATGCCGACTTCAACGTTCTTAAGACCCGTTGATGTTAGTGAGAAACCTTAAGGAAGTTCTCTATGGCCGAGTGATAAGAAACACATCCCAAGCCCACCGTCCTATCTGCGTGCGTTGAGCATCTTTGACCTTGGCACGATAACGGAACTCGTTTCCATACCGGTCAATGTACTTCGATCGTTTGTAAGTAAGTTCCAACACCGTAAGATTCAATGCCGACAGAGTGTGTAGCTCAGACGCTTCGGAGATCTGGTAGCTTTTTATTTTTTGCGGCTGCTCTCGGTCTACCGTCCGGAGGATAGACTTCAGTGCCGAAGTAGCCTGTGCCATCGCCAAAACTCAGCACCTGTATTCTAGCAGTGAACTTCGTTGCTTGAGGCCACCGCCCTTCACGTACCCCCTTCTCCCAATACGGGGCCTCACGTATCTGCAAAACTATGGTCTCGCCAGGATTGATAGGACTGTCATCGCTGGTTGCTTTGCTCACAATATCACCCAATTGTGCTCGCCCGTACGTCAGCGGATAGACCATCTCCAGACCATTGTCTACTTTCACGTTCGTGCCCATTGTGATGTAAACAAAGTAAATCGGCTTGTCCCCTGTGTTCGTTAGCTCAAGTTCAAATCCGCGCAGCCATTTTTCATTCTTTAGATCTTTGAACGACTCTTCTTTTTCCTTTTTAATCTTAATTTTGAGAGGAATATGAGACGGTATCTTGTTCTCGAAGATTCGTTCCTGAAATGCTGCGGCGCTACTCGAGGTGCGAAGAGACGCCGTCATTAGAATGCCAACAACTGACAGTGCCAGTGCCGCTGCCAGAATTTTCGCCAAGGCGGAGGGACTGCTTGCTGAGGTATCCAAGACTTTTTCTCCTTGTCGAAGAAGACGCGTTCGTAAGTAGGTGCGGCGCTTGTAAGAGATCAGTTGCCATAGCGTTCTTAAGTTACAACTTGGGCCAATGTCAAGGAATTGGTCAACGGCCCCGCAGGCCCAACCTGGTCGGTACTTGGCCCACCAGAACAGTTACAGACAATAAGCCCGGCCCTTAGCGATTTCCCGCGAAAACTCTCAGGCACTCCATCCGAATTTTGGTCAAGTTTACGTGGTTGGGATTGTTGGTTGTGTCGTAGTTTTGACCTGACTTGGGTGTCCGTGTTGCTGAGGTACATTCTGAAAAACGTGCTCATCTCCTCAGTCTCCGTCGACGGGAGCTCTGGGGATATCCCGATGGAAACAGTGACGCTCAACTACAACAGCATCAGTTGGGATTACTCAGTAGGGTGAAAGGTAACGTTAAGCTATTGAAGCGTCTCTCAATTGATCAGGCTCCTCATTCGCACGATTCATAGAATTGTGCATTGGACTCGAGGTCTTCGCCCGAACACGATCAACTTCTCTGTCCCTGTGAAGAGAGTTGTTCAGATTGCGACTGGTGAGGACGAAGGTCGGCTTGTTGCCGTAGGACCAGCCCAATCCCTTGGCCTCAAAACCTAGCGCGGTCTCGTAAGTTCGCGAACCCATGACATAGCAGTCGATCGTCTTTAGGAATGCCTCCACATGGCCTGGATCCAGCGAATCGCCATCAATAAACTCGTCTGAAGTCTCGAGCCAGTCGACGCGTCCGTCTTTTCGAGCGATGAAGCCGTCAAGACTCGCCGCCATGTGAATAGTTACACGCGAATCGAGATTTGCCATAGCTTGACCTTGAAAGATAGCCCCAGGGATTTTTATGGTCGTTCTTCGTTGTACGCCTTAAGCCGTTGCAAGCGCTGTTAAGTGCGGCGTTGGCACGGTGTCCACGTGGCACGTGGTTCGGGAGGAGACAATCCCTCGGTCAACAGATAAAGCTCGATCTCTGTTTTAACTCGATAACCACCATCGATCAGCTTTATGCGCTGGGGCGGAACTGCTCGCCTCTGCAGTACATGGCGCATAATAGCTATCTTGTATGCCGACATCTGCTTTGAACTCATCTCACGACCTTTATATAAGACGATATAGCCGGTCCAGCGATTGTCGTTAACCAGGGCGATTATGTAGGTGTCTAACCTGCCCAGTGCATCGTTAACGGACCCCGGTTGAAATTCATCGAAAGATTTGGACCGCTGAATACTTTCATCGAGCCGTGGAAAACAAGAACAGCGCAGTGCAGAGTTGTTGCTGGAGGGAATGTAACTAACTACTTGAACCATACCATCCCAGGAAACCGTGTACTGTACTCCGTCAGCCCGACTTGAGTAGTACCTGGTGAAGGTATCGTCGACGGCCTTATAAAACTTACTCTCTATGAGCTGAAGATCACTAAACTTTGCCGGCTGGTTCGGCCGAACATGGAGTGTAAGAACCTTATCGGCTGAAACGTTCCACCCTGATGGGTATCCGACACATGGCGCTTTAGAATACTCAACTTTGACGGTTTCACTTCCTGTCTCGTAAAAGCATTTACACTCCCCTGAAGGCGCCCCCAACAACCTCTCAACGTCAGCGCGATCAGAATGCAAAGGCACAATACCCTTCCAATCTTTAGCCTCGACTCCCCAACACGAAAGGACGATCAACATGACAGTGAAGGTTATCTTCATAAACATTCAGGAGGAAGCTTTGCTCTTGAACGCACGAGGGTCTTTCACGTTCCTCATTCTATTGGGACTCCCGCGGCGTCTGAATTCCGGGGAAGTAGCGGACAACGAAGAATAGGTACACAAGCCAGAAGGCGATCCAGACAGATGCGACGGCCCAAAGCCCAATCAGAAAGAGGACCAGACTCGGTGCCAGAAACATCATGGTGTAACCCAAAAGCCAGAAGCGGTCGGCTCGCCGGGCGTGCAGCGTCCTTTCGGTGTCACTCATCCGTCCGCCAAGCGAACACCGGTAGTAGTGCAACGTCGCGAAAACGAGTGAGAAGGTCGCGACCCCCATCGCAATCAGCGTGGCTTGAAACAAGAGGGGATTAATCCTGCCGCTCTCAAACCTCGGGTACAGAAAGAACAGCATGAAAGTGAAGATCGCGATGTTCGACGCGGCGAGTGTATACGTGCGGGTGACGTTGACTGCGGCAAGATCTTCTCTCATCAAGTGCCTCCATTGTGATGACATGCGCGCTGACCGGCGTCCCGGCGCGCAGTGGCGCGATTTCACGCAACCCTCGCCGAATCATCTCGCACGGCTTGGTTCGTAAGCAAACATTGTCCACCGTTCGATAACTTTCACCATCGATAAAACTGCAACACAGCGCGGTACTGAATCCAGGATCTCGCGTCTTTCACACCCAAGCTTCCCTGCCTTTCTCTTCCGACGCCGCCTGTAAAAACTGACAGTTGTTTGGAACAGGCACACCACTACGGTAAGAGTTGGAGGTCAGAAATGAACACAATCAAGTTTGGAATAGCGAGAAGTTCATCAGGGTCAACTAGTCACCTTCGATAACACCAATGAGGCCACCGGGCGTGCGGAAATCGTAAACATCGTAACTACGCAACTGCAGAATGGCGAGTTGTTCTACATGATCACTGTCAGTCCCGGCGATGAGTACCAGAATTACCAAAACACATTTGCGAGAATCTTGCGTTCAATCCGGCTGAATGAGTGATTCCGAGGGCTTTGCCTCAAGAGTCTGAATGCGACGTGGACCAGCATCGATTGAGCTTAACATTTGCGTAATCTCTAATTGGTAATACAATGTGGACTCCTCCCGACGTCTGGCCCTGAAGCTAACGGCGGTGCAAGTAGTAACCACCGTCAGCCTACACCACCTCTCTGAGACGGTCATCGTCTGGTAGTAGGAGTTAGAAGGGCCGCTGAGTTTTGCCGCAAGCCGTCGGATTACCACATGGCTCCTTCACCGGCACAAGTCTGCGTCCTCGCAATCGCACGGTTAACGTTATTAACTCTAGTCGGGTTTGCCAGCACTACAGCGCAATACCGCTTCGACAGTTGGACCACCGACAACGGCCTCCCGCAAAACTCGATCTATTCAATCATCCAAACCCGCGACGGCTACTTGTGGATCGCGACATTCGACGGACTGGTCCGCTTTGATGGAGTGCAGTTCAAGGTCTTCAACAAAAGTAACACCAAAGGACTCAGCACCAACCGCTTCACTGCTCTTTACGAAGACAAGGACGGAACGCTGTGGGCCGGAACGAGCGACGGTGGATTGACACGCTATCGCGACGGGGTATTCACATCCTCAACGGTTGCAGACGGAGTGCCGGAAGGCCCAGTTCTATTTTTTTCCCGAGACCTGAAAGGTGAGTTGATCATTGGCATTGGCAGCGGCCGGTTTTATGTGCGCGAGGGCAAGTTTATCAGCGCTCCACCCGAGTACCTCGTTCCGCTTCTGAAGGAGAACTATCTTGCGCCTTCCGGATCACAATGGACCATCGAGGCAAACGAAGCAGTGCAGATTAACAACGGACGCATGACTCGATACCGGATCAAGCTGAAAGATACGTTTTACTCACGGCCCTACGAAGATAGCGAGCGCAACCTTTGGTTGGGTGAGGTGTCGGCGATATACAAGTTACGAGACGGCCAGGTAACGCGCTACTCGCAAAAGGAGGGCGTGCCGGCACGTGGAGCCTTGCGCGCGTATTGTGAAGACGATCAGGGCGGCGTCTGGTTTGCAGGGGACGGTGCTGTGGCTCGTTTCAAAGATGGAAGATTTACCCTCTACGGAAATGACCGCGAGTTAGCCGGTCTGTCAATTACCTGTCTCTTTAAAGATCGTGAAGGGACGATCTGGATCGGCACTTCAGGCGGACTATTTCGCCTGGCGAAACAATTCATCTCCGGACTCTCAACGGAAAGCGGGCTCCTCCACCGCGAAGTGTATCCCGTCTTGCAATCACGCAACGGCGACATCTGGGTCGGCTCGATACTCGGCCTGAGCCGATTCAGAAATGGAGTATTCCATAACACTCCGCTGCTGGCGCCTACTAACGTTGTACAAGCTCTCAACGAAGACCGCACCGGGCGCCTATGGATCGGGATCGTTGACGGATTACTCCTGTACGAAAACGGAAAACTCAAAACCCTTTGGAGCCAGATCGCGGGAACCACTGTCTGCACGATTCTAACGGACCGAAACGGCGACGTTTGGGTTGGTTCGGAACGCGGCCTGTACAGATTCAAAGAAGAGAAAGTAGTCGCTCACTACACAACGAAAGAAGGCTTGCCCTCGGACGATGTGAGAGTGATTCACGAAGACCGCCAGGGCACACTCTGGATCGGAACTTCAGGAAGCCTCACCCGCTTCGAAGACGGAAAGTTTGTTTCCTATCCAATGCCTGATGGCGCCACGCGCAGTCACATCCGGTGCATCTACGAAGATGCCGACGGGACGTTTTGGATTGGAACCTACGACGATGGTCTCATCAGATTTCGCGACGGGCGCTTCGTCAATTACCGTGTGGACCACGGGCTATTCGACAACGGCGTCTTTCATATCAGCGAAGATCGTCATGGACGCTTCTGGATCAGTTGTAACAGAGGCATCTATCGAGTCAACCGGCATGAGTTGAACGATGTCGCCGACGGCAAGATCTCCAGGATCAACAGCGTCGCATACGGAAAACGCGACGGCATGCTCAACATAGAGTGCAACGGTGGGCGGGAACCTGCGGGAATCGTCACTCGCGATGGGAAGTTCTGGTTTCCAACACAGGAAGGCGTAGCAGTAGTTGATCCGGAGAATGTACACGTCAATCCGGAGCCTCCGCCGGTGTTGATTGAGTCGATCACTCTCGAGCGTAATCCAGTTGATTTTCAGAACGGGATTACTATTCAGCCCGGTCAGCGTGGTTTGGAGATCAATTACACCGGACTCAGCTTCATCAAGGCTGACCAAACTAGATTCAAATACAAACTCGAAGGACTGGATACTGACTGGATTGATGCAGGCACGCGCCGGGTGGCGTACTTTCCCTACCTTCCGCCCGGTAGCTACACATTCCAGGTGATAGCCGCCAACAGCGACGGCGTGTGGAACAGAACTGGCGCCAGCGTCAATGTGATCGTACGCGCTCCCTTCTGGAGACGATGGTGGTTCTGGTTGGTCTGCTCAATCGCAGTAATCAGTATCGCAGGTATTGTCATCGGGAGCCGGTTGACGCAGTTGAAGAGAAAGCATCTGGAACGCGAAGCTTTCTCGCGGCGGCTCATCGAATCACAGGAAGCCGAGCGCAAGCGCCTTGCTGGTGAATTGCACGATAGTTTGGCTCAAATCCTGATGATCGTGAAAAATTGGGCGCTCATCGGTTTGAACTCAATCGCCGAAGACAACCCCGCTCGCGAACATCTGACCGAAATCTCCGAGAATGCGTCGCTGGCTATCGAGGAAGTCCGCGAAATCTCCCGGAACCTGCGGCCTCGTCAACTCGAAATGATTGGATTGACGAATACGATCGAGCAGATGGTGCGACACATCCGTAGTTCTACGGATATCGAATTCATAACCGAAACAGATAATATCGACGGGCTGCTATCCAGGGAGTCTGAAATCAATCTGTACCGCGTGCTGCAAG
>DATNJO010000542.1:0-2827 GCA_035603895.1 Pyrinomonadaceae bacterium | reverse complement strand
CGTTTGAGAAATTGGTGGAGGAGTTACAGCCGGAGCGGAGTCTGGGTCGCTCGCCGCTATTTCAGGTCAAGCTGGTCCTGCAGAATCTGCCGACTATCACGGCCACGCAGGCAATGACTGAGCTCAAGATGAGCGATGTCGAAGGCCAGAGCCGGGCAGCCAAGTACGATCTGACGTTGTCTGTGTCAGAGTCCCGTGCAGGTCTCAACGCGACGATGGAATACAACACGGATCTGTTCGAGGCAGAGACGGTCGCGCGGATGTGCCGGCATTTACAACAGTTGTTGACGGTGGTTGCCGCCGAGCCGCAACAAGCGATCACGCGAATTTCGCTGCTCAGTGAGCAGGAAAGTCGGCAGATTCTTGAAGACTGGAACGCGACAGACGTTGCGTATGGACCAGCAGCATCAGTGCACGAATTGTTTGAGCAGCAGGTGGAGCGAACGCCTGATGCGACCGCGCTGATGTTTGAAGGGCAGAGTTTGAGTTATCGCGAGTTGAACGAACGAGCGAATCAACTCGCGCATTATTTGCGCGCGTGTGGCGTGGGAGCGGAAGTACTGGTTGGACTATGTCTGCCGCGGTCAATAGAGTTGGCGGTTGGACTGCTGGGGATCCTCAAAGCGGGCGGCGCTTACGTGCCGCTCGATGCTGAATATCCGAAAGAGCGCCTGAGCTTCATGATGGAAGACGCTGCGCTGGGCCTGTTGCTCACAAACACGGCGTTGTTGGAAGAGTTGCCGGTGCATTGGGGACAGACTGTTTGTCTGGATGACGAATGGGAAGCGATATCCAGTCAGACAATGGAGAATGTGGAAAGTGCGATAAGCGGGGAAAACCTGGCCTACGTGATTTATACGTCCGGTTCCACCGGTCAACCGAAAGGCGTCATGGTCAGTCATGGCGCGCTGGCAGATCGAATTACTTCACTGGCGGAAGTTCTCGAGTTGCAGCAGAGCGATCGGTTTTTACAGTTTGTCTCGCCCAGCTTTGACGCGTTTGCCGAAGAATTCTATACGACCCTGAGTTGTGGCGCGGCGCTGGTAATGCAGCGAAATCCGGCTGAGACAAGCGCGCATGATTTTCTGCGAGTATGCGAAACGCAGAGCGTCAGCGTGCTTCATTTTCCGGCTGCTTACTGGCATCAGCTTACGAACGAGTTGTCTCAGTTTCAACAGCGTCTTCCCGAACGGATACGCATGTGTTTGACGGGTGGTGAGAGTCCTTCAATAGATAGATTGGTAAAGTGGTTTGAGCTGAGTGCTGCCGGGATCAAGTTCATCAATGCTTACGGACCTACCGAAGCAATTATCACCGCCACTTTTTATAAGACCTCCGCGGCAGAGGCAAACATTGATGGGATGACAAGTTTGCCGATTGGCCGGCCGCTTTCCAACACGCAAATTTACATTCTGGATTCCGAGTTTCAATTGGTCCCAGCCGGTATACCTGGCGACATGTACATTGGCGGCCGCAATCTCGCCAGAGGATATCTGAATCATCCTGAGTTGGCGGCGGATAGATTTGTTCCCAATCCTTTTAGCAATCGCGAGGGATCTCGGCTGTACAAGACAGGCGACGTTGCTTGTTATATGGCTGATGGAAACATCAGGTTCCAGGGTCGTTCCGACAACCAGGTGAAGCTTCGTGGCTATCGGATTGAGTTAGGCGAGATTGAAGGTGTACTGAACAGGCATCCGAACGTTGCTGAGGCAGCAGTAGTTCTCGCCCATCAGGATGAAGAGCGAGAGAAGCGTTTGGTGGCCTATATCGTCGCCGACGTTGAAGAACCAACGTCCGCTGAGCTGCGTGCGTATCTCGCTGAGCGGGTCCCTGAATACATGATTCCCTCTGTCTTCATGACGTTGGAGGCATTTCCGCTTACTCCGAACGGCAAGATCGATCATGCGGCCTTACCCACGCCCGAATACGACACGACAAACAGCAGGAGCTACACACCAGCGCGTACCGCAAATGAAGTAACGCTGGCTCGGATATGGGGAGAGTTGCTTAACCTCGAACGCGTTGGCATTCACGACAACTTCTTCGAACTCGGTGGCGACTCCATTCTCTCCATACAAGTGGTGGGCAGGGCGAACCAGGCCGGTATCCAAATCACGCCACGACAACTGTTTCAGCACCAGACGATCGCGGAATTAGCGGCCGTGTCCGGGACGGCTCCAGTGGTGGAGGCCGAGCAGGGCGTGGTGAGTGGTGTGGTGCCGTTAACGCCGATCCAACGCTGGTTCCTGAATCAAAAGCAGGAGCAGCCGCACCACTACAACCAGGCGTTGCTGTTTGAACTGAAGGAAGAGTTGGACAGCCGGTTGCTGGAAGAGGCGTTGGGCGTGCTGCAGCGCCATCATGATGCGTTGCGCATGCGTTTCATCGCCAACAAAAGCGGCTGGGAGCAGCTATGCAGCAGCGACTTTTCAGTGCCCTTCACGGTGCTGGATTACAGCGCGCTCACAGCGGAGCAGCAACGTGAGTTGATTGAGCAGACAGCCGCTACGGTGCAGGCGAGTCTGGACCTGACAGTTGGGCCGATATGGCGTGCAGTGCAGTTTCAGTTAGGTGGCGGCGCCGGACGGTTGTTGCTGGTGGTGCATCACCTGGTTGTGGATGGCGTGTCGTGGCGGATCCTGTTGCAGGACTTGCAGGAGTCCTACGAACAACTAGCTACCGGTGTGGAAGCGAGTGAGGTCCGGTTGGCGGCGAAGAGCAGTTCGTTCAAGCAATGGGCGGAGCGCGTGGCAGCGATGGCCCACAGCGCGGAGGTCGCCGCGGAAAAGAGCTATTGGCAGAGCGAAGCACGACGCAGTGTGAA
>DATNJO010000541.1:0-3732 GCA_035603895.1 Pyrinomonadaceae bacterium | reverse complement strand
AGTGTTGCGGGATGCGCTGGTGCGTTTTCTCGCGACGCAGTTTTTGGAGAAACATTTTGGGCATGAGGCGGTACAGTCGGAGTTGTATCGCGAACGAATTGCGTATGCGGCGGTAGCAACGCGCGATGGTCCACTGGCGCGTGCGAGCCAGGCGGACAGTACGTATTTCGGATCGGTGCCGAATCGTGGTGCGATGTTTTGGCGTCTCGTCGATCGAAAATTAGGTCATGACGCGTTTATGAGTGTTTTGAAAGCTGCGTTGCAAACCGATCGAAATGGAATGACCCTGGCTGGTTTGCGAGAGGCGCTTGCGGCGCGCGGTGGTGAAAGCCTGAAGAGCTTGATGGACCAGCAACTCGATCAGGTGATCGACACGGATCTGATGATCGGCTTGCCGCAGCAGCGTGGCGCTGATTGGGTTTCGGCGCTGCGGAATATCGGATCGATCGATGTGACTGTGACGGTTGCTGCGACCACCGACACCGGGCAAGTTGTTACTGCTGAAGCTACTGTCCCGGCTAAGAACTTTGGTGAAGCATTGTTCAAGACTCCGGCGAAGATCGTTCGCGTGGAAGTCGATCCGGAGAAGTTTTATCCGCAGTTGGATTACGGCAACGACGTCGTGCCGCGCGCGAAAGACCTGCCCGACGCGTTGAATGAAGCGACGTTACAGTTGGGTGCGCAGGACTTTGTCAAAGCAGAAGCTACTGCGCGAGCGATGTTGAATGTCGCGCCGCGTTTTCAGGAAGCGCGAATTCTTTTGGCGCGTGCGTTGTTGGGCCAAAACAAACTCGACGAAGCTGAGAAGCTGTTTCGTTCGGCGCTCGATGAAGGATTGCCATTTCCGGCCACACTCGCTTGGGCCGACATCGGGCTCGGCGAAATCGCGATGAAGCGTAACCAACCGGCGGAAGCCGCAAAGCGTTTCACTGATGCGGTCGTAGCAAGCCGTGATTATCCGTCGTCGCTCGCTGCGCGCCTGGCGCGAATTCGTGCGGAGGCTGCGGCTAACAATGCGCCGGCGGTCGACCCGGCGGTGCAGACGTTTGCGACGCAGCTCTCGCAGGCGTTGGTGAGTAACAAGAAACCGGATTTGGAATCGCGGATTGTGTCGGGCGAGTTAACGAGATTTATCAATGGAAGCATCGGCACTGAGACTTGGGACACAAAGGTGGTGCGCACGGAATCGCTCAACGCAAATCTGATCGCGGCCGACGTGCAGATTCAGTTGAAGAAACTCGGCGGAGCGGGTTCGGGCACAGCGGTGTTATTGATCGCGCGCACGCCGTCGGGGCTGAAGTTGTCGGGCATCGATCTTTTTGAGGTACGGTGACAGACGAGGAGATTCAATCGCGAGCAGCGCGCATCAAGTTATTTTTGATGGATTGCGATGGTGTGTTGACTGACGCTCGTATATGGGTCCTTGAAAACGGCGAGGATCAGAAAGCATTCCACACACGCGATGGACTCGGACTTGAGCTACTGCACCGCGCGGGATTGGTGTCAGGAGTCATTTCCGGTCGCATTTCAAGCGCTTTAACGCGCCGCGCGGAATGGCTCGGTATGAAGTACGTCGTTCAGGGTGTTGACGATAAGAGACAAGCGTTTGCCGAGATCGTCGCCGACGCCAGCGTGACAAACGCCGAGGTCGCCTTTGCGGGTGACGATCTCAACGACGTTCCGTTGATGCTGCAATCAGGTCTCGCCATCGCCGTCGCCGACGCCGCCCTCGAAACCCGCGACCACGCGCACTACATCACGCAAGCGCACGGCGGTCACGGCGCAGTGCGGGAAGTGGTGGAACTGATCCTAAAAGCGCAAAACAAGTGGGACGAGATCTTGCGGCACTACATTCGTTGATGATATTTATCTTTCCCAACACGCGAGCGGGCGTAGCGTAACGGTAGCGCATCGGCTCCCCAAGCCGAGGCAGAAAGATCATCAGCAAATCCAACAAATAAATCGTTACTTGCTTATGGAGTTAGTAAAGGCGAATGCTCGCCCGCCAAGACCGAACCAGCTTGGTGGGATCGAGTACCGTCTCGCGTAGACAGTGAACGCGTGTGCAATTGAAAGTGCAGAGTTTATTGACTGGGCCAATGTAGATCTGTCGAAGCCCATGTGTTGTAAGGAAGCTGGAGCGGACGATGGGACTCGAACCCACAACTTTCAGCTTGGGAAGCTGACACTCTACCATTGAGTTACGCCCGCTAATGTCAAATGCCGACCCACTTGAATTGATAATAATAACTGCCGATGGTTCGGGTCAATTGAGACCAACCAACCTCTTCTACTCGAAGGAGTGCAAGATTACTTCGGCACTGTGATGAAAACTTTGCTGGCGACGGGGCGATGTTTCTTATGCGTCCAGTCGGCTCGGCAGGCTTACTATTATCGCGCTGAGGCGGCGAGCCGAAATTGGGCGCAGAAGGCTTAGCGAGCGGATCCTCGGCGAGGCGATCGAGCCATTTCGAAAATAAGGTCAGGATCACCTCCAAGTTCGGTTGGAACATAAATCAGCAGACGGGAAAGCGGCTTCCGGGGCTAACACCGGACAAGCTTGAGTTGTCATCTAACTACATCGCAAGTCGAGCGACAGTTTCTAACGAGAGGTCTTTTAATCCCTCATCTGAACTTTTGGTTGACTTCACTCGAAACGGGTGTATCATCCTGACGCTCACAACAAGTTCCAAATTCAGCGACAAGTTATTTCTTCGTTGATCTGAATTCATAAAGGCAATTCAAAATGCTTTCAAAGGGCGGCAGCTTGTCGGGTTTTCGAGACAGGTTGCAGCAAAACTCCCCATCTGGCCTTAAACTGAGACCAGCCTAATCACAAATTCTCACGCTTATCGTGCTTGTAAACGCAAAGCAGAAGCAATTACGGAGATCTCGTGCAGCTTGCTGAAGCTACCGACCGTTGGAGTACATGACAACTTCTTCGAATCGGTGGTCACTCCTGCTCGCAACTCGCCTTATCTCTAAACTGTCGCGGGAAAGCCGGTTCACAAGCTTATGGAACACCCTGCCACTAATAAACGCGAACTGCTCGAGCAACTGTTAAAGCAACGAGGCTTTAATCTCCCGCCAGTGGACACGATGATTCCGCGACGGAAGAGATTTACTCCTAGTCCGCTGTCGTTTGCGCAGCAGCGCTTATGGTTTTTGCATCAGATCGAGCCGAATAGTTCCGTCTATCACGTGCCCGCCGCCTTTCTACTCAAAGGTGAGCTGAAGGTGGAGGCGTTGGAACGAAGTGTGAACCGGATAATCGAGCGTCATGAGATGTTGCGGACAAGCTTTGATTATCGTGAAGGACAGCCCTGCCAGTTAATCGCAGCGCAGGCGCCGCTCACTTTGTGGGTCGAAGACGTCTCAAACCTCTCAACACTCGGGCCGAAAGAGTGTGGGCAGGCCGTACTAGAGCGCGCCCGCGCCGAGGTTGAGCGGCCGTTTGACTTGCGCCAAGTGTCGCAACTACGAGTGCGACTACTACGGCTGAGCGAACAAGAGCACGTGCTGTTGTTGGTGCTGCATCACATCGTTTGCGACGGTTGGTCGCTGGAAGTGCTGGTTGAAGAGTTGGAGCAGTTTTACAACAGCGGCCCCGAGGCTGACGCGCGAGAGTTACGGATTCAATATACGGACTACGCATTGTGGCAACGTGAACGACTCGAGGGAGTAGAACTATCAGCACAACTGACGTATTGGCGAGAGCAGTTTCGCGGCGAG
>DATNJO010000540.1:0-13453 GCA_035603895.1 Pyrinomonadaceae bacterium | reverse complement strand
GACCGTATCCGAGAGAATCGCAAGCTGCACCGCCGCGACTCGCTCTACAAGATCACCAACGACGCGATCAATCAAACATTGTCACGCACAGTGATCACCAATGGCTTGGTGTTCCTGTCAGTGTTGGCGCTGGTCCTGTTTGGCGGCGATGTGCTGCGTGCTTTCTCGCTCGCGCTGTTCATCGGCGTGATCTTCGGAACGTATTCGTCGATCGCGATCGCGAGTCCGATCATGGTCTGGTGGGAGCAGCGATTGGAAGCGGCAAATCGGCAATCAGCACTGGCGTACAATCAGCCCCTTGGTGGACCAAGCAGGGGCGGCGTGCGGGCTCCGGCAAAAGCGGCCAAGACCGCGAATCGCCGTGCGAGCGCAAAGTTATAGTCATAAAAACGGCACAACAAGGTATAAAGGCGGCCTGTCACGGGCGTCTGAGTTTGGTTTCCGCTTGACTTTCAAACGTCATGAGGACTAGACTGCGCACGTTGCTGGCCAATTAAATAACTCAAGTGTCGACCCCGCATGTGTGAAATCAGGTTGTTGGGCGCGGCGGTGGTGTGTTGAGCAGGCCGGCGAGTTTTTTCTCGCAGAGCGGCTTCCAATCTAAACGGTGTGCTCAATATCGCAGAAGCTGCTGTTTCCCCTTCAAGAGTGACGGAACCCAAGCGGTACTAAATCGACGTTTGCGAATCTTTAATTTTTTGTAACCCCTGATCCATTTGGCGCCGGAATCGGAGGATTAACAACAATGTTCGATAACTTAGTTGAGTCCAGTTCGCACAAACAGGATATTACGCGGAAGGGCTCGTTCGTAATTGGCACGCTCATAATTTACGGCGTGCTCATTCTTGCTTTCGGCATAGCCAGCATTCTCTGGTATGACGCTCATCTCACGGCCCAGGAACTCGAGCTCACAACGCTCGTTGCTCCCGTGCCTGTGCCGCAGCAACAGAAAGAGCCCGAACAGAAACAGGAAGCGAAACCTACCAAGGTCGAGCAGAACGTTGACGTCCGCAAAGAGCTGATCGCCGATGTTGCTGAAAGTAGAGTGCCGCCAAAAGAAATCTCTGCCAAAGCCAGCGATGTGCCTCCGGTTCGACGTGGCGTAACGACGGTTATTGGCAACAACGATTCAAACGCTGCGGCGCCAATGCCCGCCGGCCCAGGCTCGGGCACTGTCGTCAACGCTCCGGCGAAAGTGAACATCGCCGAAGAACCGCCACCACCAGCGCCAACACCAACTCCGCGCACGGCGCCGATTTCCGGCGGCGTACTCAACGGTAAAGCGATCAGCTTGCCGAAGCCACAGTATCCACCAATCGCCAGAGCAGCACACGCAGCGGGCACCGTTACAGTCCAGGTGCTGATCGATGAAAACGGCAGCGTGGTTTCTGCGAAGGCCGTTTCCGGTCATCCATTGCTTCAGGCGGTAGCTGTGGCAGCGGCGCGCCAGGCAAGATTCTCCCCAACTAAGCTTTCGGGGCAGCCAGTTAAAGTTACCGGAGTGATCCAGTACAACTTCGTGGCTCAATAACTGCGGAGAACGTTTGTCGTGTCGCCGCGGTTATCGTAGGTCGTCCCGGCTTCTCTGCTTGCTATCAAAACTAAATAAAACCTTTTGGAGGGGTTCACCGTGACAATGCTAATGAGTATTTTTGGAACCAAGATCCTCGGTCTGATGGTGCTGTTGCAGGACGCGGCAGCAGCCGCTAGCCCGGAGGGTGGTGGCACTGCCGACCACTTCACGCTGACGGAAATGGTCAAGAACATGGGCGGCGTTGCTATCGCCGTCGTTATCGTGCTGCTCATCATGTCGGTCTATTCGATCGCCATCATGGTTGAGCGCTACTTGACCTACTCCGCTGCCAAGAAGCAGTCGCGCGAGTTTGCACCACGCGTCGCCCAGGCGCTCAAGAACGATCGCATTGAAGAAGCGATCAACATCAGCGACAAGCACCGTAAATCGCACTTGGCGATGGTCGTCAGCAGCGGCTTGCAGGAGTTTCGCGCACACGAGCAGTCGTCAGACATCTCTGGCGATGAAATCGAAGCCTCGAAGCGCGCGCTGCAACGTGCAATCGCGATCAAGACGGCAGAATTCAAACGCGGACTTTCGGGTCTCGCGACGATCGGTTCGACTGCCCCGTTCGTGGGTCTGTTCGGAACCGTGTTCGGCATCATCAACGCTTTCCGCGGCATGAAGAACGCGGAGTCGGCCGGTATCGCGGCAGTCGCCGGCGGTATTTCGGAAGCGTTGTTTACCACCGCTCTCGGTTTGCTCGTGGCGGTGCCCGCAGTGTGGCTGTTCAACTACTTCACCGGTAAGGTCGACGGCTTTGTCGTCGAGATGGACAACTCGGCTTCTGAATTGGTCGACTACTTCATCAAGAACCGCACGAAACAGTTGAAGGCTTAAGTAATACGCGCGTCACAAACGCGGGAATGGTGAACCCCGGGGTGCGGTGCTGAAAAGGCACCGCGCCGGCGCGGTCGCCGGTGAAAAAGGAGATTTGTTATGGGAATGTCAGGCGGTGGTGGTGGCGGTGGTCTTCAGTCAGAGATCAACGTTACGCCGATGGTCGACATCATGCTCGTGCTGCTGATCATCTTCATGGTGGTCACACCGTTCCTTCAGCAGGGTATTACAGTAGCCCTGCCCAAGAACATGAACAATCCGGATGTCGATCCGCGAATCATTAAAGAGTCGTCGATCGTGATCTCGATTCCCAACGACGGCGAGTACTACCTCGGTAAACAAAAGCTGCAAAGAGAGCAGTTGAACGAGAAGGTCGACCGGCTGTTGGAAAATATTAAGAACGAGCAGGATCGCATCGTTTATATCAAGAGCGGCGTTGGCGTCAGCTATGGCGACGTAGTCAATGTCATCAACGAAGTCAGAAAGCTCGGAGTCGATAAGATCGGTCTCGTGGCCGACAAGAAGAAGAAGGGCGCGGCGGCTGCGCCGGCTTCGTAAACGGTAACTAGAACCAGGAGAAGTTCAAGATGGCGATGGGTGGTAATGCAAAGAAAGGCAGTACGACTGCCGAGCCCTATATCAACGTTACCCCGTTGATTGACGTTTTGCTGGTGTTGCTGATCATCTTCATGGTGGTCACGCCGCTGAAGCCGAGCCGGTTCCAGGCCGACATTCCGACGCAGCGCGATCCGAATGAAGACCTGAGCCAGCTAAAACCCAATCCGCTGACACTGGTGGTCTCAATCGCGCCGGACCTTTCGATCAAGCTGAATCAGGATTCGATGGGTTCAGTGAATGACCCTTCAGCTTTGGCCCAGAGATTGGTGCTCGTTTTCGCGCAGCGGAAAGAACAACGCGCTTATAAAATAGGAATGGAAACGCGGACGGACTTGAAAGAAGAGGATCGTATTGAAAAGACGGTCTTCGTAAAGGCCCCGCGGTCATTGCGCTACGGCGAGGTCGTCAAAGTCATTGACGCGATCAAGGGCGCGGGCGCAAATCCAGTCGGTTTGCAAGTTGACGATCTGCCTCAGTAACTAATTGGAGTCACGGTAAATGAAACTCGCTCAGACCAGGATCGCCATTACCATCGCCAGCGGCATTGTTTTGGCGGTCCTTGTTGCCACCAGCTCCGGGTGCGGAGTCATTAATAGAATCAGATCCAAGAATCAATTAAACGAAGCTGCGAAAGCTTATCGCGAAGGCAACTTTGTCGAGGCCGAACAGCATTCGCGCAGAGCGGCGGAACTGGACCCGAATAACAAGACGGCGCCCATGTTCATCGCGCGCACTATTCACGCGCAATACCGTCCGGGCGTCCAGACACCGGACAACGTTGCCAAAGCCCAGGAAGCCATCCAGGCCTATCAGCAGATTTTGGATAAGAACCCGAGCGACGACGAGGCTTACAAAGCAATCGCCTATCTCTACGGGGCAATCAAGGACAACGACAAGCTCAAACAGTGGATTACCGCTCGCGCTACCAACGACGCAGCGGAACCGACGAAGCGAGCCGAAGCCTACGTAGTACTCGCCAGCAAAGATTGGGAGTGCTCGTTCCAAATCACTGAAAGCACGACAAACAAGATCACTACCGTCGATCAAGCCAGCAACAAAGCAACCATCACCTATCGCAAGCCTAAGGATCAGAAGGAATTCGATCAGGCGCAGATGTGTGTGAAGACGGGATTGGCTGAGGCGGAGAACGCGATCAAGTTTGATCCGAACAACGAGTCGGCCTGGTCTTACAAGACCAACCTCCTGCTCGAAGCTTCGAAGCTGGCCGAGATGGATGGTCAAACGGACGCCAAGGCTCAGTATCAGAAAGACTACGAAGCCGCTTTGAAACGCACCACGGAATTGAGTGCGGCCGCTGAGAAGCGGAAAGAAGAGGAAGCGCGGCAACAGGCTTCGCCGCCCAAGGGCTAAGCCACGAATCGGCCATAGGTTCGGCCACAGATTTTCACGGGCTAACACAGATCAGTTTGATTCGTGTTAGTCCGTGAAATCTGTGGCCTTTGTTATACTTTCAATGTTGAAATGATCCGGATCGAAGATATTGTCGAGAAGGTCGCCGCCAATCACCCGCAGGCAGACCTCGATCTACTCCGTCGCGCTTACCTTTTTTCCGCAAAAGAACACAAGGGCCAGAAGCGCGCCTCGGGTGAGTCGTACCTTGTCCACCCGCTCGAGGTGGCCAACATTCTCGCCGACATGAAGCTCGACGAAGTGTCGGTTGCTACGGGCTTGCTCCACGACGTTGTCGAAGACACGCTGGTCGATCTCGATACCATCCGTCTCTTCTTTGGCGAAGACATCACCCACCTCGTCGATGGCCTGACGAAGATCGCGCAGATCAGCAACATCTCGCGCGAGGAACAGCAGGCGGAAAACGTTCGCAAGATGTTGCTGGCAATGGTCGACGACGTGCGCGTGGTGCTCGTTAAGCTCGCCGATCGCCTGCACAACATGCGCACGTTGCAGTATCTGAATCCCGAAAAGCGCAAGCGCATTGCTGAAGAGACGATGGAGATCTTCGCGCCCATTGCGCACCGGCTCGGAATGGGTAAGTTGCGCGGCGAACTCGAGGATCTCGCGTTCCGGCACCTTCATCCTGAAGACTATCGCGAGCTGGCCGAACAACTCGAAAAACGGCGTCCCGAGAACGAAGCGTTTCTGAAAGCAGTGACGGCCCGTATCGAAGAGAAGATGAACGAGGCAGAAGTGCCGTTCGTGCTCGTCGAAGGACGTGTGAAGCGGCTCTATTCGATCTGGAAAAAACTGCGCGCGCAGAAAATTTCTCTCGATCAGGTTTACGATCTCGTTGCCGCACGAATCATCACGCCGAATGAGATACGGCATTGCTACGCGGCGTTGGGAGTCGTGCATAACAACTGGAAACCGGTGCCGGGTCGAATCAAAGACTGGATTGCCACGCCACGCGACAATCTGTACCAGTCGCTCCACACTTCGGTCATCGGTTCCAACCTGCAATCGTTTGAAGTGCAGATTCGCACGGAAGAGATGCACCAGATCGCCGAAGAAGGCGTTGCCGCGCACTGGAAGTACAAGGAAGGGAAGCGCGGCGCGCGCGAGGACGATCAGGCGTTGGCGGCACTGCGATCGCTGGTCGAATGGACGCAGGAGGTTAAAGATTCCAAAGACTTCCTCGACTCGCTGAAGCTCGATCTTTATCCCAAGGACGTTTATGCATTCACGCCGATGGGCAAAGTCATCCAGTTGCCGCGCGGCGCTACGCCGGTCGACTTCGCTTACATGATCCACTCGGAAGTGGGAAACACGTGTACCGGCGCGCGTATCAACGGCCGCATGGTTCCTTTGCGCACGCAGATTCAGAATGGCGACGTAGTCGAGATCGTCACGACCACCAACTCGCATCCCTCGCGCGATTGGTTGAACTTCATCGTCACTTCGCGCGCGCGCAATCGTGTGCGCCACTGGGTCTCGGAGCAGCAACGCACCGAATCGATCGAGATCGGCCGCAAGCTGTTTGAGAAAGAAGCCGCGCGTTTCCAACTCTCGCCGAAGAAGGTGTTGAGCGATACCGACGGCGATATGAAGCGGGTAGCGAGTGATTACGGCTACGGGCGTGTCGACGATCTACTGGCGGCGATCGGTTACGGCAAGCTGGTGCCGCGAAACGTGATCTCGAAATATCTCGGACCGGAACAGTTCGAACAGCTCGACAAACAGAAAGAGTCGCGTTTGCGCAGCGGTGTTCGCGCGGTTAAGCGTCTGATCCGGCTGGGCGACGATTCGATCGTCGTGCGTGGCATTGACGATCTGATGGTGACGCGCGCGCGTTGCTGCAACCCGCTTCACGGCGAAGAGATCATCGGCTACGTGACGCGTGGCAAAGGTGTGGCGGTACACACGACGCGTTGTAAGAACGTCTCGCAACTGATGGTGAACCGCGAGCGCATCGTGGAAGTCGAGTGGGCGGGACGGCCGGAGAAGACTGCTTATGCGGTGAAGTTGTTGGCCATAACTGAAAACCGCACCGGAATGATCGCCGGCATTACGGGCGCAATCTCCGACATGAAGACTGGTATCCGCGATGCACGCGCGTCAGTCGCTTCAGACGAGCGCGGCCACATCGAAGTCACCGTGGAAGTATTCGACGTAAAGCACCTCGACAAAGTGATCGGATCGATCAAGGGTGTTCCCGGCGTTCTGGACGTCGAACGCATGCAAGGCGCCGCCTAAATAGACAGGATTACAGAATTCACAAGATTCGAACTCTAATCCTGTCAATTCTGAAATCCTGTCCACTCGTGCTAAAATCCCGCTTTTGCTTACTGTGAGAGAACGCATCCAGACAGACAAAGCACCGGCAGCAATCGGCCCTTATTCACAGGCAATTCGGGCGGGCGGCTTTGTGTTCGCGTCCGGCCAGATTCCAATCGATCCGGCCACGGGCGAGTTCGTCAAAGGCGGCATTGCCGAACAAACCGAACAGGTTCTGAAGAACCTTGCCGCACTACTCGAAGCCGCGGGCAGCGGGCTCGACAAGGTCGTGAAAACCACGGTTTTTCTGGCAGACATGAAAGAGTTTGCGCAGATGAACGAGGTTTACGCGAAGTTTTTCACGGATACACCGCCGGCTAGGGCGACTGTCGCCGCAGCCGGACTGCCGCGTGACGCGCGAGTGGAAATCGAAGCGGTAGCGTTGCTTTCAGAATGAAACAACCGGCGACTTGAGCGTACGCCGGTTGGAGGTTGACAAGTTTAGATGTGGATGGACGCGTTAAGCGGCTTTGGCGACTTTGCCGGCCTTGATGCAGGTAGTGCAGACCTTCATCCGGTGAGCCCCGCCCTCCGGCTTCTGTACGCGAATCGACTGTAGATTCGGATCGAAGCGTCGAGGGGTGCGATTATTCGCGTGCGAGACATTGTTGCCGAACTGAGGGCCCTTGCCGCAGACTTCGCAACGTTTAGCCATATTGTTTTCAACCTCCTAAGTTACAAAACCGAGATTTATAACAAACGGATTTCCGGGTCGTCAAGCGGGCGACTGCGACACAGAAAATAAAGGAGCAGAGTTAAAGTGCGCAAAATTGGAAAAGTCTTCGCTGTCACGTGTCTGGTAGGTGCCGGCTTGATTATCGCTGGATGTTCGGGTGGTGGTGCGGCAACCAGCGACAACCAGGTGGCTGCAACTGTTAACGGCCGCAATATCATGATGCAGGAAGTCGAGCGGAACGTGAACAGGCAGTCAAACGGTAACCCCGCAGCGTTGTCACAACTGGCGTTGGCACAAGCCCGTCTCACCGTGCTCGATAGCCTGATCAAGCGTGAAGTGCTGTTTCAGCGTGCCGAGCGGGAAAAAGTCCTGCCGAATGAAACACAGATCGACGGCGCAATCGCACAGCAAAAAGACCAGGCCGGTATGACGCAGGAAGACTTCGAAAAGAGTCTGAAAGCCCAGAACATGTCGCTCGAGACTCTGCGTGAGGAAGCCCGGAAGGATCTCGCAATCAATGCGCTACAGGATAAGTACAGCGGTAAGATCACCATCAGCGACCGCGAAGTTGAAGATTTCTACACAAGCAATAGGGACCGCTTTAAGAATGAACGCGGCGTGGCGCTCTCCATGATCGTCGTCGATCCTGCCGACAACAGTGCGAGCGGAATCGGCATTGACGATGCGAAGAACGAAGCTGACGCGAAGTTGAAGATCGACAGCATCTACCAGCAGTTGCAAGGCAAAGCTGACTTCGCCACCGTCGCTCGCGCCAAGAGCGAAGATGCCCAATCGCTGCGCGCCGGCGGCGACATTGGTTTCGTTTCGGAACAGGATCTCAAGAGCAGCACTTTTCCGCCGGACCTCGTGTCGAGTTTCCTGGGCTCGATGCAAGTCGGCGACTACACTCAACCGACGTTCTTCGGCGGCAAGTGGTACATCTTCAAGCTCGCCGAGAAGCGAACGCAGACGGAGAATCTGACGCTCGAGAGTCCTGGTGTGCGCCAGCAGATCACGCAGGTTCTCACCAACCAGCGCAAACAGATCCTGAATGCAGCGTTGCTTGAGGTGGCGATCAACGACGCACGAATCGTCAACAACCTCGCGGCAAACATGCTGAACAACCCCGGCAACCTGGGCCTGCGTCCGGCCGGGCAGGCAACTCCGGCGCAACAACTGCCACAGGCACCCGCAGCATCGCCCGCTGCTTCAGCCCCGGCAAGCAACAGTCCGGCAGCGACGAGTTCGCCTGTTTCAGTGAGACCCGCGAACGGAAACGCAAACGCGAATAAATAATCCGTGCAGTTAGTGGATGCTGTTTCGTCTTTCAGAAGTTCATAAGTCCTACGGCACTCAGGACGTGTTGCGAGGCACGTCCTTGCAAGTCAATCCCGGAGAGCACGTCGGACTTGTCGGTCGAAACGGCGCCGGCAAGAGCACGATCTTCCGTCTCGTCAGAAGCGACGAGACCGCGGATCGTGGCGATGTCGTGCGTGCGCGCGGCGTAAAGCTCGGGCTGTTGGACCAGCACGTACATTTCAAACCCGGCTCGACCGTCCATGAATCAGCGCTCGCCGCGTTTGGCCGTCTGCAACAGATCGAACATGAGATGCACGAGCTCGAGCATCGCATGGCGGAAGCCGGCGAGGATCTCGACAAGGTTCTCGAACGCTACAGCGATCTTCAGCACGAGTTTGAACTCGAAGGCGGCTTCGAATATGCAGCACGCGCGGAAGCGATTCTTCAGGGTCTCGGTTTCGAGCGCGAGATGTGGTCGCTTGAAACCGAAAAGCTTTCCGGTGGTCAACAGAATCGACTCGGCCTAGCTTGTTTGCTGTTGGCCGCACCGGATGTTCTGTTGCTCGACGAGCCTACCAACCATCTCGACGTAAACGCGGTTGAGTGGCTGGAAGAGTTTCTGCAAGAGTACCAATCTGCTTACGTAATCGTCAGTCACGATCGCTATTTTCTCGACCGCTGTTGCCGCCGCATCATCGAGCTCGAAAACGGCCGCGCCTCAAGCTATACCGGCAACTATTCCGATTATCTCGTCGAACGCGAAGAGCGTCGTGAAGCACAGCAGCGCGCTTACGACAATCAGCAGCAGTTGATTGCGAAGACGCAAGAGTTCATTCGCCGCAACCTCGCCGGGCAGAAGACGAAGCAGGCGAAGTCGCGTCGCAAGATGCTGGAGAAGCTCGAACGCATTGACGCAGTGCGGCCGGATCAATCGTCAGGCGACTTTCGTCTTCAGGCGATCGAACGGACCGGCAATCACGTCTTGACGGTTACGGATCTAACGATTGGTTATCCGGACAAAATGTTGGCGAGTGATATCTCGTTCATCCTGCGGCGTGGCGAATGTCTCGGCATCATTGGTCCAAACGGATCTGGCAAGACGACGTTTCTGAAAACGATTCTGAACAAGCTTGCCCCGCTGGCTGGCGAGGTGCGTTGGGGCACGAAAGTTCAGATTGGTTACTACGCGCAGCAGCTCGACGATCTCGACGATCGCAATGAGATCATCATGGAGTTGCGACGTGTTGCGCCGGCAAGTGCGACTGCCGGCGAGTTGCGCTCATTCCTTGCGAAGTTTCTATTTACTGGTGACGACGTTTACAAACACGTGCGCGATCTTTCCGGAGGAGAGAAGGGAAGACTGGCGCTGGCGAAGCTGATCTATTCGCGCGTGAACGTCCTGGTGCTCGACGAGCCGACGAACCATCTCGACATTCCGTCTCGCGAGGCGCTTGAAGAAGCACTCGACGCTTACGAAGGCACGATCATCACCATCAGTCACGACCGCTATTTTCTCGATCGTGTTGCGACGCAGATCCTGACGCTGGACGGTGTTGGCGGTGCCGAACATTACGATGGCGACTACACGGAGTATCACGATTGGAAGCTCGGTATCCGGGTTTCATCCCCGGTTAAAGAAACCGAACCCGAGAACCTCGTTAGTCTTGTTACGGCTCCTCCAGCTACGGCGCCCTCAGAGATCCAGCCAGTTAAGACAAAGGCAAAAGTTGCCGCCAAGCCTGGCGTGAAGGTGATCAAGAAAAAGAAAGATACACGAACGCCGGAGCTGGTCGAAAACGAGATTGCGAAAGCAGAGTCGCGCCTCAACGAGATCTCCGAACAGATGGGTACACCGGAAGTGGCGCGCGATGCCGATCGACTGATGGCCTTGAACGACGAGTATCAGCAAGCAGAGTCGCTACTCAAGAGTCTTTACGAAGAATGGGACCGCGTCACTCAGGAACCCGCCCCTGCGTCGGGCTGAACTGCACATCATGGCGTCACTTTTCTCCCGCCCCAAACCAGTCATTGGCGTGATTCACGTCGGCGCGTTGCCTGGAACACCGCGTAGTTCGCAAACGGTTTCCGAACTAATTACCTCCGCCAGGATCGAAGCCAAACTCTATCGTGAAAGCGGCGTCGATGGCGTGATCGTAGAGAATATGCACGACGTTCCTTACCTGCGCGGTGAGGTTGGACCAGAGATTGTCGCGGCGATGACCGCGATCGCTGCCGAAGTGAAGCGCGAGTGTGCTCTACCGGTCGGCGTTCAACTACTAGCCGGCGCAAACATCGAAGCGATGGCGGTGGCCCATGCAGCGGATCTTGATTTCATCCGCGCCGAAGGCTACGCGTACGCGCACGTAGCGGACGAAGGTTTGATTCAGGCTTCGGCGGCGAAGTTACTGCGCTACCGGAAGATGATTGGAGCGACGCACGTGCAAGTCTGGGCCGACGTGAAGAAAAAACATGCAGCACACGCGATAACCGCGGATGTCAGTCTTGGCGAGACGGCTGAAACGATCGAGTTCATGGGCGCTGATTGCGTGATCGTCACCGGCAGCGCCACCGGCAAACCACCAAACGTTGCCGACGTGCGGGAAGCCAAGAGTCATTGCCACTTACCGGTGTTTCTCGGTTCCGGGATATCGGAGAACAACGTTGGCGAGTTTTACGATGACGCTGACGGGTTTATCATCGGTACGGCTTTCAAGCTTGACGGACTTTGGTTCAACACGGTCGATCCGGCGCGCGTTACGAGCTTTATCGAAAAGATTCAGCACGCGCGGTAGAAAATTTTTGCCCCCTCCTGTCGATCTGCACCACCGCCGTTCGACTTAATCTTAGAAAAACGCAATTCTAAGAAATGAAAGGAAAGTTATGGCGAAACAACCAACGCACGAACAAGCTCAACTACATCTTCAAGTTTACGATTTGCGACGTGAGGCCCGGCTGCGCCAGGCGCGCGACTGGTTCCAGCAGAACTATCACGCCGACACAGTAGAAGAGGCGATGCGCATCGCTGCGCCTGGTACGGAGTACGGAGCCTTTTTCGGCATGGTGATCGGTTATTGGGAGCAAGCCTGCGCGTTGCTCAATTACGGATTGCTTAATAAAAAACTCTTTTTCGAAACGAGTGGCGAGTTCTTCGGTGTTTGGGAAGCGGTCAAGCCAGTGCTGCCGCAGTTTCGCGAGCAATTTGGTGACCCGAACATGCTTTCGAACATGGAGCGCGCCGCTCAACGTTATGAAGAGTGGTCGGAGAAGCGCGCGCCCGGTCACATCGCAAAGATGCGCGAATGGATGCAACAGGAGCGCGCGAAAGCGAAATCCGCAAAAGCCTGACGGGTGATTTTATGTACCGATTGGTTTCGTGGAAGTTGTTGCGGTTGTTGTGATTTGAGACAGGGCCATCAACGGAGTGAAGGTTTTGCCCAGCAATCGCCAAGAGGCACAAACAGTGCAACGGCAGGAGCAGCGCTATGCAAGCCGCTGCTCCTGCTGACGTAAGATCGCAAACCTCACACGACAACGTACTCGTCGTCTTCGGCGGGCTGTTGCTCGTGATGCTTTTGGCTGCCCTCGATTCGACGATCGTGGCCACCGCGTTGCCAACGATCGTCGGTGAATTTGGCGGGCTGGCTCATATCTCGTGGGTAGTCACGGCCTACCTGCTCGCGCAAACCATCGTCACACCCATCTACGGCAAGCTCGGCGATCTCTACGGCCGCAAGCGCGTACTTCAGGTTGCCATTGTGATCTTCTTGATCGGTTCGGCACTCTGTGGTCTGAGCCAGTCGATGAGTCACTTGATCATATTTCGCGCCGTTCAGGGACTCGGCGGCGGTGGACTCATGGTCACAACGCAGGCCGTAGTCGCAGATGTGGTGCCGCCGCGCGCACGCGGACGTTACCAGGGAATTTTTGGCGCGGCTTTCGGATTCGCTTCGATTGCTGGTCCACTAGTCGGCGGTTACTTCACTACTCATTGGACCTGGCGCTGGATCTTCTATATCAACTTGCCCGTCGGAATTATCGCGCTCGTCGTTCTCGCAGCGACGTTACCGGCGCAGAGTTCGTATGCGCGCCACGCGATTGACTACGTCGGCGCCGCAATGCTCGCGCTGACACTTGCGTCTCTCGTGCTGGTCACAGATCTTGGCGGCACGGTTTACGAGTGGTCATCACCGATCACGATCGGGCTGATCGTGCTCGCGACGGCGGGTCTAATCGCGTTCGTTGTGGTTGAACGTCGGGCCCGCGAGCCGATCCTGCCGTTACAACTTTTCCGCACGCGTGATGTTTGGGTCACATCAGTGGTCGGACTGATTGTTGGTTTTGCGTTGATCGGTTCGGTGACGTATCTGCCGGTGTTTTTACAAATCGTTAAGGGACTAAGCCCGACAGAATCGGGATTACGGATGGTGCCGCTGATGGCCGGCACTTTGGTGACGTCGATTGTCGTGGGACAGCTCGTGAGTCGCACCGGAAAGTACAAGCTGTTTCCAATCATCGGCACGGCTATCGTGGCGATCTCGCTCCTGCTGATTTCGAGGATGACCGCGGAGACCAGCACCTTGGGAGCGTCCTTATATATGCTGCTCCTCGGCCTCGGTCTCGGCTTCGTCATGCAGGTACTGATCATCGCAGTACAGAACGCCGTCGATTACCGCGATCTCGGCGTGGCAACTTCCAAT
>DATNJO010000539.1:0-2867 GCA_035603895.1 Pyrinomonadaceae bacterium | reverse complement strand
GAATGTGTTTCTGATGGTCTCTGACGACGGCGGCCGCACGTTGCGTCGTCTCGGAGAGAAATCGAAGCACGTCGATAATCACGACATCTGGATCGATCCGGAGAATACGGATCACTACCTCGTCGGTTGTGATGGTGGCGTCTACGAGAGTTTCGATCGCGGCGCAAACTGGGAGTTCAAAGCAAATCTGCCCGTGCCGCAGTTTTACGACATCACGACCGACAACGCGAAACCCTTCTACAACATTTACGGCGGTACGCAGGACAACTTCAGTTTTGGTGGTCCATCACGCACCCGCAGCGCTTCCGGCATTGTCAATTCCGATTGGTTTGTAACCCAGGGCGGCGATGGTTTTCGTTCGCAAGTCGATCCGGAAGATCCGAATACGATTTACGCATCGTTGCAGCACGGCGTGATCGTCCGTTTCGACAAGCGCACGGGTGAGCGCATCGGCATTCAACCGCAATCGGGCCGCAATGAAGATCCGATGCGTTGGAACTGGGACTCGCCCTTCATTATCAGTCCACATTTGCGTACGCGGCTCTACATGGCGTCAGACAAACTGTTTCGCAGTGACGATCGCGGTGACAGTTGGACACAGATCAGCGGTCAACTTTCACGCGATCTGGATCGCGACAAGCTGCCGGTGATGGGCAGGGTTTGGGGTATCGACGCGGTGGCGAAGAACGCTTCGACGGCTTTCTTTGGCAATGCTTCGGCGCTCGCCGAGTCGCAGAAGAAGGAGGGCCTGATCTACGTCGGTACGGATGATGGTCTGGTCCAGGTCACCGAGGACGGCGGGAAGAACTGGCGAAAGATCGAAAAGTTTCCCGGTGTGGCTGACATGGCTTACGTCAGCCGCATCATCACTTCGAATCACGATGTCAATACCGCGTACGTCGCTTTCAACAATCATCAGAACGCCGATTTCAAACCATATCTTTTGAAGACGACTGACGCCGGTCGAACGTGGACTTCGTTGAGCTCGAACCTGCCGAAGAACGGACCCGTCTGGGCCATCGCGGAAGATCACGTTAATCCCAATCTGCTTTTTGTGGGCACCGAGTTCGGATTGTTCTTCTCGATCGACGGCGGCCAGAAGTGGATTCAACTCAAAGGTGGTCTGCCGACGATCGCCGTGCGCGATCTCAACATTCAGACACGTGAGAACGATCTGGTTGTTGGAACGTTTGGCCGAGGTATTTACATTCTCGACAACTACATACCGCTGCGTCTGCTCAAACCGGAGATGTTGCGGCAGGAAGCGGCTGTGTTTCCCGTGAAGGACGCGTTGATGTACATCCAGTCGCAACCGCTCGGCGGGCGCGGCAAGAGTTTTCAGGGCGAGGCTTTCTACACCGCCGACAATCCGCCGTTTGGCGCCACGGTGACGTGGTATCTGAAAGACGCGCTCAAGACGCGCAAAGAGAAACGTCAGGAAGCCGAGAAGGAGGCCGATCGAAAAGGTGCGCCGGTTGGTTGGCCCACGAGCGAGCAACTGCGCGCGGAGGAAGAGGAGGAAGCGCCCGCGATCGTGGTGACGATTATGGACTCCGGCGATCGTGTCGTGCGCCGGTTAACTGGTCCAGCCACGGCCGGAGTTCAGCGACTCACCTGGGATCTGCGTTATCCGGCGGCAAACCTTTCGGCGCCGCCGGCGCCCGACGCGGATTTTGATTTCGAACCGCCTTCAGGGCCGCTTGTTATGCCCGGCACTTACAAGCTCTTCGTGGCAAAGCGTATCGATGGTGTGTTGACGCAGCTTGGACCACCGCAGCAGTTTCAGGTGGTGGTCGAAGGACAGGAGAACATGTCGTCTGCCGATCGAACGGCGTTGGTTGAATTTCAGCAGAAAGCGGCGCGGTTGCAACGTGCAGTGAACGGTGCAACGCAAGCAGCGAACGCGCTCAGGCCGCGGCTCACGGCGATTAAGCGCGCGATCGCGGAAACTCCGTCGTTGCCGAATCGTGTGTATGAAGACGCCATGGCGCTGGAGAAGCGAAACAATGAAATTCTGCGAGTGTTGAGTGGTGATTCTGCCGCGCGTCAGCGAAACATGAATACGCCCCCGTCGATCAACGACCGGGTCGGTTACGTTGTCGGCGCGCAGCGCATGTCCACGTCGCGTCCGACACAAACGCAGCAGAACCAGTACACCGCCGCAGCTCAGGATTTCGAAGGCGTGCTGGTCCAACTGCGCCAACTGATCGAAGTCGATCTCGCGCGTCTGGAAAAACAACTCGAATCAGCCGGCGCCCCGTGGACTCCCGGACGCATTCCTGAGTGGAAAGATCAACCATGAAGCGAACTTATCTCGTTCTCCTGTCCGTACTTTTTCTGTGTTCGTCCGTGGCTTATGGCCAGACCATAAGCGAGAAGGTGAAGGGGATGGAGAGGTTTCCCGGGTTCTTCACCTTCTATTGGGATGCGAAGGCGGGCAAGATTTGGTTGGAGATCGACAAGTGGAACACCGAGTTTCTCTATGTCGAATCATTGCCAGCCGGCATCGGTTCGAACGACATCGGTCTCGATCGCGGTCAACTCGGCAGCAGTTCGATCGTGCGCTTCGATCGCACTGGACCGCGCGTCCTGCTCGTCGCACCCAACTATTCCTTCCGCGCGACTTCAAACAACGCGGACGAACGTCTCGCTGTGAAAGACGCCTTCGCTGAATCGACGCTCTGGGGCTTCGAGGTCGCCGCAGAAGAAGGCGGACGGGTACTTGTCGACGCCACCAACTTCTACTTGCGCGACGTTCATCAGGTCACCAACACGCTGCAACGCAACCAGCAGGGAACTTATCGACTCGATCCGACTCGCAGTGCTTTCTATCTGCCCAACACAAAAAACTTTCCGCGCAATACGGA
>DATNJO010000538.1:0-5993 GCA_035603895.1 Pyrinomonadaceae bacterium | reverse complement strand
GGTCCGAAGTCGTGCCCTGGAACCACTCGCCAAACAGGAAACTGTCGCCGAAGGTATAGATCGAGTTTGCCAGACTGTACTGCCAGCCCCAATCGAGATGTTTGATCGCATCAATGCGGAAACCGTCGACGCCGTGCTGTTGGAATAGTTGGGCGGCTGCCTTCAGGTAGGCATCCATCGTCGAGTTTTGCTGGTTGATATCGGCGAGATCGAAGAGTGTGAAGTACTGCACCTGATAACGATCGTCCCAACCCCCGCCGGAGATGTTGGCGTTGTGATGAAAGTAGCCGTTGGTGTCGCTGGTGAAATTGCCGAGGAACGTGCCGTTGTCGTAGAGCGCGCCAAACTCGCCGGCGTTGTTTTGCGTCGAGTGATTGGGCGCGAAGTCGACGATAACCTTGATACCGTTGGCATGCGCGGCGGTGACGAGGTTGTCAAACTCGGTCCAGGTGTTACTCGAGTTGCCGAAGTGTTCTTCGATGCGTTTGAAATCGCGCGCCTGGTAACCGTGATAGGACGCGGTCGGATTACCACTGCCGTCGGGAATGTTTGTGTTGAGATTATCAACCGGCGGCGAGATCCAGATCGCGGTGACGCCCATGCCGGCAAGGTACGACATCTTTTGTTGAATGCCGGCGAGATCGCCACCCCAGTAGGCGCGCCAGTTTGTTTTGGTGGAATCGTAGAGTCCGGAACTCTGCGCCGGGTTGTTGTTGGTGCTGCTGCCGTCGAAGAAACGGTCAGTGATGATCTGATAGATGACTTCGCGCTTAAAATCCGCCGCGCGTGTTGCGGTGAGCGGCGCCAGGATGATTGAGCAGAGAATTGCGACATTAACTAGTTGGCTTGAGAACTTTCGCACGATCAACCTCCATGAAATGTGAGTTGGGCTGATACCAGGGAGCGAGTCTCGTAACGAGGTGAGACCCAGGTTTACTGGAGTTGATCTATATACCCGCGATCTTCAGGTGTCAATGAACTTGGCGCCGAACTCACTGTAAGCTCTTCACCACGGGCACCATCTACGCGATTTTCTGGGGCATGCGACCGAGAATTAGATTCTCTAAAGCTTCATCGAAATTTTTGCCAAGTAATAATAGAATGTCGTCCATTAGAATGTAGAATTGATCGTCTTCGGAGATAGCCCAATAACAAGTTCCGCCAAACGCTTCACCAAGAGGATAAAATTTAGTGTCTACCAGACGCGACAGTTCGCTAAATGTATCTCCTTCATAGGCAGCTCGGGTTGGATCTGTATCGAACGGTTCGCGAGCGCACGTTTCTCCTGAGCCGCTTTGATCTACAAATAGGCCCCCGAATTCCAATAACACCCTTTTCGCGGCGGGAAACATCTGGAACTCTGACAGCATTGCCTCACCTTCCCACGATGTAATCATCTCGGGAACCTGTCTTCCAGGATACCAGCCGGCACCTCTTAAGACCTGTTCGGTTTGCGAACTAAATCGGGCCATAGTGATCTACTTATTAAACATATCAAGTACCAATCGGCAAGAGGTGCAAGGCGCCAGTGGTGATGCGTGATCCCGATGGCCCGCAGATCTAATCCTTACAACGCTCATAGCGGCCCCCTTTGGAACGACCGTGCGCTACACGTCTAGAAGCCTCCGGTACATTATTTAAAGCTTGCTGCACGAGGGGATGTAACTTTGGCGCCGCTCCCCTTGCGCTCGTAGCGGTGGTTACCTGGTGATCGGTGAGAACGTAAACTTGCGCCAGACCTTGTTATTCCCGGTCACGTTGCCGCTGGGGATTGTCACCCAACTGCGGAGTGTTCTCGACGGTGTAGTTGTCGTGCAGACCAAAGACGCTGATCTCATCGATCGTCTTACTGCCGGCGAAGCCCACCTGAATCCAATCAGGCACAACGTTTGGCGTGTTGTCATTCCATCCTTCAACGCTGTTGCCCCATGGTCCACGGTAAATTCCGTTGATCGACGAATTTTCCTTCAGTTGAAATCGACTTCAGGCAGTTACACACGCGTCCTCACGCTTTGCGGCTCACATAAGAATTATCTTTGATCCAGAAGCGCCAGGGTTTGTCGATCCACTCCTGGGCGTAGTCGATGCCGATGCGTGGACCACGGGCGATGCGGCGCGGGGAGATGGGTTCGAACTCTTCCAGCCAAACCTGATCGCCGAGCAGATCGGCGCTGTTGAGAGCGCGATCGATGTTGAGTGCGATACAGAGTTTGCCGGGACCATTGGTGAGATTGTGATCGGGATGCTGGTGGCGGCGCTCGCGCATCAGTTCGATGCCTTCGACCGGTTCGAGTGCGCGAACAAGAATCGCGTGCGGAATGTCCGGGACGTTACAGACGACGTTGAACTGGTAGTACATGCCGTAAACAAAATAGACGTACGCGAATCCACCTTCGCCGTACATCGTTTCCGTTCGTTTTGTCCGGCGGCCACCGTAAGCGTGTGAGGCGCGATCTTCAGGGCCGCGATACGCTTCAACTTCGACGATCATGCCCGAAACACGCTGCCCATCTTCCGAGGGCACTACCAGGAGTTTTCCGAGTAGATCGCGAGCAACGGTGAGTACATTCGGACGCGTGTAGAACTCGCGCGGCAGTTTTCGGTTTTTCATTGGCGCAGTTTCCACACCATCGCTACGAAGATTACGAACCCAATCACGATCACGCCTCTGCGTACCCAAACCTGCCCGATACGCACGGCCATACTCGCACCGAAATAACCACCCGCGAGCGCGCCCACGGCCATCACGAGCGCATCGTGCCACACGACCAGTCCGGCGTAAGCAAAACTCACGACCGCTATGCTGTTGATGCAGATACCGAGAAAGTTCTTGATGCCGTTGGCGCGATGAAGATCGTTCAGGCCCAAGAGGCCCATCGCCGCGAGCATCAGAATGCCGTTGCCGGCGCCGAAGTAGCCACCGTAGATTGCGGAGAAGAATTGAAAGACGATCGCGCCGGTCCACCACAGTTTGGTTGGCTTACCTTCGAGCGAACCGAGATGCAGGCGTTTATTGATCACGCCGTTGGACATGAACAGCAGCGTCGCAAACAGGATCAGAAACGGGACTTGCTGCGCGAAGACGCGCGACGGCGTCGCGATCAGTAACCATGCGCCGACGGCGCCACCGATGATGCTCGTCAGCCCGAGGCGGATGAGTATGGGCGAACTGTTTGCAAGTTCGCGCCGGTAGCCGAAGAGACCGCCAAACAGGCCGGGCCACAGGGCGACGGTGCTGGTTCCGTTTGCGACTTTGGGATCGAGTCCGAGCCAGATGAGAACAGGGAACGTGATTAAAGTTCCGCCCCCGGCAATGGAATTGATTGCGCCCGCGGCGAACGCGGCGCAGAACATGGCAAGCCAGGGGAGCACGCAGTCATGTTAAGATCGGTGTCGTTCTTACGCCAGCAAAAATTTTAAGAGCCACGGATGACACTGACACCTGCGCGGATATTTCTACTTCTAATATTTCTTGTTGTTTCGGTTTCTCCTGCTTTTGCAACGAAGACTCTTCGCGTGATGACTTACAACATTCACGTTGGCGTCGGCATGGATAAGAAACTGGACCTGCAACGGATTGCTGACGTGATCAACCGCGAACGTCCGGATCTGGTTGGTTTGCAGGAAGTCGATCGCGGTGTGAAGCGCACGGAAGGCAAGGATGAGATCGTGGAACTGGCGGCGCTGACGCGGATGCAGTACGCGTTTGCGCCGAATCTGGATTTTCAGGGCGGGAAGTACGGCGTGGCGATCTTGTCGCGGTTTCCGATCAAGAACACCGTTCACCGGATGTTCGAGAACAAACGTGAAGCGGAACGGCGCGGTATGTTGCTCGTTGAAGTCGAGGTGGATCGCAAGCCGCTGACGTTTGTAACCACACATCTCGATTACCAGTTTGACGATGGACGTCTGTTTGAGACCGAGCAGTTGATGAGCCACTTGGGCGAAGTGAAGGGACCGTTGATCGTGGTCGCAGACCTGAACGACGTTCCCTCCGGCAGCGCTTATCAACTGATGCGCACGAAGTTTGACGACGCGTGGGTCGTGAGTCGCGCAATAGGCGATGGGTTTACTTATCCGGCTGACAAACCTGCCAAACGAATCGACCATGTTTTTAGCAGCCAGGGCGTGAAAGCGAAGAAGGCGTGGGTGGTTGAGAGTCTGGCCTCGGACCACGTTCCGGTGGTCGCGGATCTGGAACTACAGCGAATTGAATCTCAGCACGCTTCGGAACAGATCGACTGGCCGCGTTACCAGGAGATGGCCGTCGACTTGATGCAGCAATACCTGCGCATCGACACTTCAAATCCGCCCGGAAACGAGATCAAGGCCGCGCAGTTTTTTAAGAAAATCTTCGACCAATACGGCATCGAAAACGAGATCTTCGAGTACAAACCCGGTCGCGCCAACATCATTGCCCGACTCAAGGGAAACGGTTCCAAGCGGCCGATCATTCTGCTGAGCCACACTGACGTCGTTACTGCTGAACCTTCGGCGTGGGAAGTCGATCCGTTCTCGGCGGTCATCAAAAACGATTACATCTACGGCCGCGGCGCGCTCGACATGAAAAGTGAAGGACTGCTTCACCTGATGACGATGATCGTGCTCAAACGAGAAGGACCACCGCTCGCGCGCGATGTGATCTTTCTCGGCACGGCTGATGAAGAAGTGAACGACGAAGGTTCGCTTTGGATGATCGCCAACAAGTCAGACCTTTTTAAGAACGCTGAATACCTATTGACCGAAGGCGGCGACAATTTGCTCGAGGGCGGTGAAGTGAAGATTGTTGGTGTCGACGTTGCTGAGAAAGCGCCGTTCTGGTTGCGACTCACCGCGACTGGTACGCCCGGTCACGGTTCGCGACCCGTTGCAGACTCCGCGTCGAACCGTCTCATCCGCGCGATGTCGCGTATTCTTGATTGGGAAACTCCGGTCAAGTTGTTGCCGGCAGTTGAGAAGTATTTCAAAGACATCGCGCCGTTGCAGCCGGAACCGCTGCGTTCGCAATTTGCAAACATTCGCGAGTCGTTGAAAGACCCGGCTTTCGTGAAGTCGCTGACTAGTCAGCGCGAGTACAATTTTCTGCTGCGCAACACGATCTCGATCACGATGCTCAGCGGCAGCAAACAAACGAACGTGATCCCGGTTAACGCGACGTGCAATATCGACGTTCGCCTGTTGCCCGGCGAATCTCCCGATGAATTTCTCAAAGCGTTGACAAGCGTGATCGCCGACCCGACGATCAAGATTGAAAACGTGAATCGGTTCAAGCCGCCGAACAGTTCTTCCGTCGACACGGAACTGTTTTCGCTAATCGCTCGCCGGACGAAGGCGAATCACCCGAACGCCGTTATCACCACCAAGATGCTCAGCGGTTATACTGAAAGCCAGCTTTACCGGCAGCTTGGAATAACTGCTTACGGTTGGGCGCCGATTTACACAACCCCCGATGACGACGAAGGCGTGCACGGCAACAACGAACGCATCTCAGTGAAGAACGTTCGCCAGGGCACGCGCGAGTTCTACGAAGTTGTAAGAGACATCTCCCGTTAATGGCCCCTTTAGGTAGGTTATGAAGAATCCACCGACTTAGGTCGGTGGTATTTTCAGACTCAGCCTACGTTTGGTAGGTTGGGTTTAAGAAATCCCACCGACTGAGGTCGGTGGTACTTCAGACTCAGCTTATGTTTGGTAGGTTGGGTTAAGAAATCCCACCGACTAAGGTCGGTGGTACTGCAGACTGAGCTTACGGTTGGTAGGTTGGGTTTAAGAAATCCCACCGACTGAGTCGGTGGTATTTTCAGACTGAGCTTACGGTTGGTAGGTTGAATTTAAGAAATCCCACCGACTGAGTCGGTGGTACTGCAGCCTGAGCTTACGGTTGGTAGGTTGGGTTTAAGAATCCCACCGACTGAGGTCGGTGGTACTGCAGACTGAGCTTACGGTTGGCAGGTTGGGTTTAAGAAATCCCACCGACTGAGGTCGGTGGTACT
>DATNJO010000537.1:0-9432 GCA_035603895.1 Pyrinomonadaceae bacterium | reverse complement strand
CGAGAACTACATTCTCGATCTATTCAGCAAGCACAACCTTGAACTGCGCGAACCGATCCGCTACGGCACCTGGACCGGTCGCAACAATGGCTTGTCGTTTCACGATTTACTTCAGATCCAACCGCGAAACCGCGCGTAGTCCACAATCTCTGCACGGCTTTTCAGATCGAGTTTCTGCATGGAGTTGGCTTTATGACTCTCGACCGTCTTCACACTGATCGCGAGCTTGTTGGCGATCTCTTTATTCGTATAACCGTTTGCGACCAGCGAGATCACTTGAATCTCACGCTCGGATAATGGCTTTCCCTGCGGATCGCCTTTCCACGTTACGTTCTCGGGCGGCGCGTTGACCATCACTTCCTGCGAGGTGCGATCGATGTAACGTCCGCCTTTTGAAACCGTCAGGATCGCGTCGAGAAGTTCGTCAAAAGCAGCTTGTTTGAGAACGTAGCCTGAGGCTCCGGCTTTAAGCATCTGGCTCAAATACGCACTGGCGCGATGCGCCGTCAGCGCAATGACTTTGACCTGCGGACACAGCTCTCTGATTTTTGCGGTAGCGTCGGCGCCGTTCATCCGGGGCATGGAAACGTCCATCAAGATGATGTCCGGCTCCAATTCACATGCTTTCTGCCAAGCGGCAATGCCGTCGTCAGCCTCGCCAACGACCTCCATGTTTGGCTGCTCGTCGATCATTCTCTTCAAGCCTTCGCGCAGGATGCGATGATCTTCGGCTAACAGTATTTTCAACTTGTCCATCGCCGCTATCCTGCCGATCCGTTCTGCGAAAGAGGAATGCTGACAACGATCGTCGTACCAGCGCCAGATTCGATCTTGAACTCACCGCCGACGAGTTGTACGCGTTCCTGCATACCCATCAATCCGAGCCGGCGATTTTCCTTCGGACTACTCATCCAATTCTCAGCGTCAAAGCCGACGCCATTGTCCTCTATGATCACCTGCACGTGACGAGCGTCACACGAGAGAATCACGCTCACAACGCCAGCTTGCGAATGCCTCGAGACGTTGGTTAACGCTTCCTGCACGACTCTGTAGATCGCAACCTCGACATCTGACGAAAGCCGTTCGGCGTGATTGGTAAACCCGGTACTGTTGAAAACAGCCCCAATTCTTTGCTCGTGTCTTCGCGCCCACTCACGCGTCAGGCTCGACAACGCCGCTTCCAATCCGAGATCGTCGAGTGTTGTCGGGCGCAACTCCAGCGCGACACCGTGAACGTCCAGCTCGAGTCGTTTCGTCGTTTCTTTCAGGTACGACAACTTATCCAGGGCGGCGGCGGGAAGTTGCGGCAGACGCGCGCAGGATTCGAGTCCGAGAAGCAGTGCTGAAAGATACTGACCGATGTTGTCGTGTAACTCGCGCGACAAGTGGCGCCGCTCGTCTTCATGAGCGGTGATCAGGCGCTGAAGCAGTCGTTTACGTTCTTCTTCGGCGCGATTGCGGTCAGTGATGTCCTTGCCGATGCTGACGCTCGATCCATCTGAGAGACGAACGATGGCCCAAGTGGTGTCGATCGAATGGCCGTCACGGGTTTTGGATTCGAAGTCTTGCCATTCGCCACTTGCCGCGGCAATGAAATCGTGAACACGCTGAAGGTTCTTGGCCCCCGGATAAATTTCGGGGAGGACATCGCCTTTGCGGTTCTGGGCCTCTGCCAACGACCAGCCAAGAATGCGTTCCCATTCATGATTGACCAGTTCCAGACGTCCGGCCGGGTCCCGGAAGCTGATCATCACGGGGATATGGTCGACGATCTTTTGCAGTGTCTCGGTTTGTTTGCGGAGCTCGTCCTGCGCCTGCTTGCGCTTGGTGACGTCGAACATGATGCCGCTGAGGTGGGGATTGCCGCCGCCGGGTTCAGCTCTCACGGAAACGATGTCGTGTAACCACACCACGCTGCCGTCAGCCGCGATCATTCGATATTCAAACTCGTGATCCTGGCCGCGTTTCGTAGAGTCCATACAAAATGCGGAGCACCAGTCCGTGTCGTCGGGATGCGTATGATCGCGCCAGAAGTTGGGTTCGAGCCAGCGCTCGATCGGGTACCCGAGAATTTTTTCCGCCTGCGAACTGACGAACGTAAATTGAAAAGTTTCGGCGTCAGCTTCCCACACGATAGCGTCGAGAGAGTGGATTAGTTTGGCGTAGAGGGCCGGCTTGTCCTGCATAGCAGTGCGCATCTCGTGAGTGTCGTGTGTGGAGATTATATCCAACTCGGGAGAAAGCGGCGAAGTGGCGGATTGCCTCAGGGAAAATCCCCGTGTTTCCTCAGGAAAAGGTGAGGTATTTGCTCAGGGAAAACCCCGATATTCCTCCTCAGGTCTTCCCACTACAATCACGCCCGAAAGTGCGAGGCTATCAGGCTCTCTGATGCAAACAGGGCTCGGTGAGTCATGACTTTGGTTCGTCACTCCCGACTGGGGTGAGCGCCATGTTCGCGTTTCGCGTGGGGTAAGGCACATGAACCATTGATGGCGGGAACTGTGGGAGTTTCCCGCCACTCGCACCTCCAACATTCCCTTTGGGAATTTTCACCCAACCAACTGAGGGTGAATTCATCCATTCTTCATACCACTGTGTAATTATTCGACCGTTTCAAGTGTGTTCAAAACGGCACATCAGTTGCCGACTCCTCTGCGCTACACGATTTGTCCGTAAGAAGTGGAGCGAATCTTATGCAGGTTAATTTACGACACAGCCGAATAACTGCCACGAATAACGATCCGGTGATATTAGTGGTCGAGGATCACGATGACACGCGTGAGATGCTCACAATCCTTCTCAACCGGCATGGATGTCACGTGATCGCCGCGGAGAATGGTCCACAGGCCATCGATCTGGCCGACAAGTTACATCCCGATTTGATTCTTATGGATTTGAAGTTACCGCTACTCGACGGGATGGCAGTGACTCGCTTAGTGCGCTCGCATCCTGCTTTGAACCAGGTGCCGATTGTGATCCTTACCGGCTATGACTCTCCTCAACTGCATAGCGACGCTCTCAACGCGGGTTGCAATTACTTTCTCCTGAAACCGATCGATTTTGATCGACTACGCGAAGTCATCACGACGCTGCTTCGCTCAGTGCCACAACCATCGCCGATGCGTTTGCAGTATTCACTAGTGGTGAAATCGAAACACCCGATAACCCTTCATCACCTCCACTGAGCGAAGAGGCACAATCGCTCGCGCTGAGTTACCGGTGCAGTCCGCCAACGGCAACGAGGCGCGGGCGATTTGCCTCTTCAACTTTCTTCCAGCGATAACGAAACTGATCGCGAGTTAAGCCAAGAAGTTTTGCGGCACGGGTTTGATTACCGTTGCAGCGTGTCAAAGCCTGGTTCATCAGTGAGGCCTCCAACTCGTCGAGACAGATTCCTTCGTTGGGAAGACAAAAAACGCAATCGGCCGGTTCTCCATTCACTACCTCGCCACCGATCGTCTTTACCACCAGACTCCCGAAGAAATCAGACGGCAAACACTTCGGTGAGATCACATCACCATCCTCGAGCAGAACCGCGCGCTCGATCACGTTGCGCAGCTCGCGGACGTTGCCGGGCCAATCGTAATGCTTGAAAGCTCGCGCGACTTCCGGCGAGAGAGCGAGAATGTTCTCGCGGCCCATCCGTTTTCCAAGTCTGGTCAAACAGTGTTCGGCGAGAAGCAAAATGTCGTCGCCTCGTTCGCGCAGAGGCGCGATATCGATCTGAACCACTGCGAGACGATAGTAGAGGTCCAGTCGAAACCGGCCACCCGCCGTCTCTTTCTTGAGGTTGCGATTCGAAGCCGAGATCACACGCGCGGTAAAATGAACATCGCGGAGACCACCGACGCGCCGAAACGTACCTTCTTCGAGAACGCGTAGCAGTTTTGCTTGCAGGTTGATATCGAGTTCGGTGATCTCGTCGAGCAGAATGGTGCCTCCGTCGGCCTGTTCGAACAGTCCCTCCTTGCGAGCTTTCGCATCGGTAAAGGCGCCTTTCTCGTAGCCGAACAACTCCGACTCAATCAGGTTCGACGGCAACGCCGCGCAATTGATCGCGACGAATGGATTGTTTGCCCGCGGCGACGCCTGGTGAATCGCTTTCGCGAGACAGTCTTTGCCGACGCCCGATTCACCCTGAAGCAGCACGCAGGAAACATCACTGCGGGCCACCCGCCCGGCGAGTTTGATGGTTTGGTTCATTGCCGGCGAGTCGCCGATGATCTGGTCGAAACGAAAGGGTTGGGAAGACGGTATTGACATCTGGGGTACCTATCGAATTGTGTATGGAGGACCAAAGGGCTTTCGAACTTTGTTCAGTGATTAAACCAAGTGAGAGTAGTGTACACACGACGTGAGGGAAATCATCTAGGACTTTAGTCCTAGCAAGATTCATGACTATGAACTATGACCAGCTTTGCCCGAAAAGTTCCCTTGTAAGACAAGCTGACCCGCAAAGGCGCTAAGACGCAAAGCGCTGCCGCGTTTCTAAACGATTTTCTTTGCGCCTTAGCGCCTTTGCGGGAGAAGATCTCCTGCGCAGACGTACTTTCGGAAAAGCTACTATGACCCCTGCATGTCGATGCCCAGCTTCTGCGACATGCGCACCAGTTCGGCGAGCGAGTCCGCGCCCATCTTCTGCATCACGTGACTGCGGTGGATCTTGATCGTTTTCTCGCTGGCGCCGAGCCGCAAGGCAATTTGCTTGTTGAGCAAACCCGCGACGACGAGGGCCAGGACTTCGCGTTCGCGCTGCGTTAAGTGCGACAATCCTTGACGCAGTTCGGCCAATTCGGCGCGCTCTATTCGCCCCTGTCGATCGCGTTCGATTCCAGCGCGAACCGCGTCGATCAGATCCTCGTCGCGAAAAGGCTTGGTGAGAAATTCGACCGCGCCTGCTTTCATCGCCTGCACAGACATCGGAATGTCGCCGTGGCCCGTGATGAAGACGATCGGAATATGAATGCCTCGTTCGACCATCTCTCGTTGCAAGTCGAGCCCACTCAAATCCGGCAGCTTGACGTCGAGGACCACGCAGCCGGGAACTTCCGGCAGTTTACTCTCCAAAAATTCGTGCGCCGATGCGAAGGTCTTTACCATTAGTCCAACTGCACACAACAAGCGGCTAATGGCATTGCGCATCGAGACGTCGTCGTCAACCACGAATACGAGTTGAAGCCCTGCGTTCATCATCATGCTCACTTAGCGGGAGTGTAAACTGCGAGATCGTTCCTTGTTTGCCAGGTCCGGGTTCAAGCCACAACTTGCCTCCATGTGCATTGATGATGGTCCTGCTGATTGATAATCCGAGTCCCAAACCATCTTCTTTGCTGGTGAAGAAAGGCTCGAACGCCTGTTCCCGGTTCTCCGGAGAAATGCCAACACCAGTGTCGATAATCCTGACTGCTATATCGGTTGCTGTCTGTTCCGTGTGGATCGTTAGCTCACGCGGCTGAGAATCTGCGCCACTCATCGCCTCCTTGCTATTAAGAATCAGATTGATGACTACCTGCTGGATCTGCACTCGATCCACCAGGACCAGGGGCAGTCGATTAGACAATCGTGTACTCACGCTGATTCCGTTTTTGTTTAGTTCGCCGGCGGTGAGACGGAGCACGTCGTGAATGATGTTGTTTATGTTGTGCGACGACTTTCCGGTGGCCGATTTTTTCAGCAGGCGGCGAATTCGTTTGATCACTTCGCTGGCGCGGAGGCCGTCGGCGATCATGCACTCGACCGCTTGGCGCGCTTCTTCGATGTCGGGTTTTTCTCGTAAAAGCAGACGCAAACAGGCGTGGCCGTTGGTGACGATCGCTCCTAACGGTTGATTGAGCTCGTGGGCGATCGAAGCCGTCAGTTCTCCGATCGTACTAACGCGCGTAACGTGCGCCAATTCGGCCTGTAGTTTATGCAGTTCCTGCTCGTGGGAGTCGTTCATGGGCGCACCGCACCGTTGGCTAGCGTTGGAAGCGGTTCTCGCCCAGTCGATGAGCCGCGAGCGTAGCCGCACACAACGCTGTTCGGACGGGAGCTGGTTGTATGAGAGGGTTCGGTCCTACTGTACTCCCACAATGCAGGAACACACAACCAGCGTTTTCACGCTGGGTTATTTCCCCCGCGCCGGGCGATTTCAACCAGCAAACGCCGAAGCAAGCTAAAGCTTGAACTCAGAACGCGGGTTCTGGTTTTGAGTTCAGCCTTTAGGCTGCCGTCTTGCAACGCGATCCGGGTTGGCACGCTGTGTGCACCATTCCGTGCTTCCCCTAAAGATCAAGTTTCCAACACTAAAAACGGAAATCTTTTGTACAGCCTGAGACAACCCGCGGCGGTCGACACACATATATTGCACGGCGAACGCGAGGAATGGCTGCGAACATTAAAGATTACTACCAGGTGCTCGGCGTCAAACGTGACGGCTCCGAGGATGAGATCAAGAAGGCGTATCGAAAACTCGCGCGCAAGTTTCACCCGGACCTGAACCCGGGTGACAAAACTGCTGAGGAACAGTTCAAACAGGTTCAAGAGGCTTACGACGTACTTTCCGATCCCGAAGACAGAAAACTATACGACCAGTACGGGGAGAACTGGCGCGCGGTTAAGTCTGGCGCAGGCGCGCCACCGCCGGGTTGGGAACAAACACAACGTTCGCCACGCGCTGGCAGACCGGAAACAGATTTCAACTTTGATTACAGCGGCGATTTCGGAGGTTTCCGCGGCGGCAGTGGCGAAGGTTTCGACATCTTCGAAGAGATCTTCAACCGCGCGCGTGGTGGACGCGGCGTACGCAGAGGCCGCGGCCGCGACATCGAAGCCGAACTCGAGTTGTCACTCGAAGAAGCGCATCGCGGTGGACGGCGCACGCTCCAGATGCAGACCGCTGAAGTTTGTCCCACGTGCAATGGTTCCGGAGTTGTTGACGGAAAGACGTGCGACACGTGCGGCGGCGCGGGAGAAGTTTTAAGACCGAAGACTATTGAAGTGAACATTCCAGCCGGCGTGCGCGATGGCTCGACCATACGACTCGCGGGACAAGGTGGTGCGGGCAGCAACGGCAGTGAGCCCGGCGATCTTTACTTACATATTCGTCTTCGGCCGCATTCCCGTTTCAGTGTAAACGGCGACGATCTGGAAGTGGAGTTAGCGGTCGCGCCATCGGAAGCGGCATTGGGAGCGAAAGTCGAAGCACCGACTATTGATGGCAAAGTTGAATTAACAATTCCGCCCGGCACGAACACAGGGCAACGTTTGCGGCTTCGTGGCCAGGGATTGAATAAGCGTAAAGGTGGAAGAGGCGATGAATACGTGCGGATGAAGATCGTGGTACCGAAGGAGTTAAGCGCTGAAGAACGTCGCTTGTACGAAGAGTTGCAGCGGATCTCTCGATTCGATCCACGACGCTAATGGTGGAGTAACGAAAGTAGGACCAAAGATGTGGGCAAGCGATCTGGATCTCGATGAACCCTTGACCTTGGATGTAGTGGCCGAGACGGTGGGCGCGAGGCGTTCGCTCGTGATGCGACTCGCCGAACGCGGCCTGATCGACACAGTTGAAACGGGTGCGGATGGACCACGTGTGCCGCGCCGGGTGGTGATTCAGCTTCGCCGCATGCAACGGCTGCGGCGGGATTTAGGAGTCAACTACGCGGGCGCTGCCGTGATTCTCGACCTCGTTGGACGGATCGAACAGTTGAATCGCGAGCTGGCGGAGATGCACCGCCGGTTGCAGTGAAAAGTTGTGAGTTGAGTTATGGAGATTGGCGCACCTGGCCGTTTCACTGCGGATTGAAGTGGGCGCGGTGCGATGGTTGAACAAGGTGCGCCAACCATTTTTGTGCCACAAAGAAGCACAAAAAGTACAAAGGAGTTAATGATGTTAACTGTATACACGGGAAGCTGGTGGGCTTTGTTGCTTCGCGGCATTGCTGCTATCGCGTTTGGATTGCTGGCATTTGTTTGGCCGGGAATCACCCTGACGGTGCTGGTGCTTTTGTGGGGCGCGTATGCGCTCGTGGACGGCGTGTTTGCGATCGCCGCGGGTGTGAAGTCTCACGGCGAGAACAAACGCTGGTGGGTTCTTTTGTTGGAAGGAATTCTCAGCGTGATCGCGGGCATTATCGCTTTCACGGTACCAGGTATCACGGCGCTGGTGCTGCTGATGTTGATCGCTGCGTGGGCCATCGTCACCGGAGTGTTCGAAGTCGTGGCCGCGATTCAGATGCGCAAGTACATCCGAGGCGAATTGTTGTTGATACTTGCGGGTATCGCGTCGATCATTTTCGGCGTGCTGTTGTTTATCAACCCGGGCGCGGGAGCGCTCGCTGTGATTTGGTTGATCGGCATATACGCGATAGTCTTTGGAGTCATACTGATCGCGTTGAGTTTGAGATTACACGGCATGTTGAGGTCGCACGACCAGATGTCGCCGCGTGCTGTGTAATCGTACCAAAGGAGGGAACCTATTGTGGCAATGAGATCAACGTCATTCGTGGTGTGCGTCTCGCTTGTGCTTGGTTTGGCGATCGTCGCTTCGCAGAGCACGTGCAAGCGCGGGCAGAACAGAGGAGGCGACTATCGCCTGACGTCTTCTTCCGATCCGAACACGGGGAGCGGCGGAGGTACGAACGCGACGAGCGGCAATCCGGCAGTGATGCCGGTCTCGTCGTATGCCGACGTCGTAAGCAAAGTCGTGCCCGCGGTGATCACGATTCACTCGCAGATGCGTGTGCGTCAGCCACAACAGTTTCCGTTCATGGACGATCCGTTCTTTCGCCAGTTCTTCGGCGATCGAAACTTGCAACAACCACCGGCTCAGCCCCGCCAGGGATTGGGTTCGGGCGTGATCATCGACGCGAATGGTTACATCCTGACGAACCATCACGTGATCGATGGCGCCGAACAGATCAAAGTTGACCTGAACGATGGACGCTCGCTCGACGCGCAGATCGTCGGCGTCGATCCGCCCAGCGATCTTGCGGTGTTGAAGGTCGAGGCGAGTGGACTGCCGGTGCTCGTGTTGGGTGATTCGGATCGCGCGCGCGTCGGAGATGTGGTGCTGGCGATTGGTAATCCTCTGGGCGTGGGCCAAACCGTGACGATGGGCATCATCAGCGCGAAAGGGCGGCAGACCGGATTGAGCAACGGCAGTTTTGAAGACTTTCTGCAAACTGACGCGCCAATTAATCGCGGCAATTCCGGCGGCGCGCTCGTGAGTACCAACAGCGAGTTGATCGGCATTAACTCGCAAATACTTTCGCCCTCGGGAGGCAGCATTGGGTTGGGCTTTGCGGTGCCGTCAAATATGGCGCGCACGGTCGTCGAGCAATTGATCAATTCGGGGAAAGTCAGGCGCGGGCAACTCGGGATAACCGTACTAAGGATTCCGTCTGAAGAAGCGACGAAGTTGGGTGTGACACAGGGACCGGGCGTGGTTGT
>DATNJO010000536.1:0-7409 GCA_035603895.1 Pyrinomonadaceae bacterium | reverse complement strand
TTCGAACTCATCAAGCAACTGCGGGACGACTGTCTGCAGTTCTTCAATCGTTTGATTATCACCTGCCGCCCGAGCTTCGTGCATCTCGTTGAAGTGCGCCAAGAGTCTTTCATGAATCGGCCCCACCTTCAATGCCAGGGTGTTGACCTCGTATGATGCTTTAGTCATAACAGTTGCTGTTCCTTTCATCACTAAGTTCTCTCTTCCACCTATAAAAGGGGGGTATCACTATCACCGTGTGACAACTACCGCGACTTTTTTTTCGATTTTGAAGTCGGCTCTTTTTCGGTGGCGATCTCGAAGAAGCCACCAAGTTTTCCACGAACCCCTCTACCCAGCGCCACAATAGCGACAAGCGTGAGGGCAAAAACGACAACAATCGCTAGGTTTTCCATGTTGCTCTCCTACGGGCGTTGATCTTTCTCACCCATACAAGGACAAGTAAATACTTTGTCTGTGACTCCGGTGTTCCGGCAGCATCCCCTCTCTCCCTCTCTCATGGAGTTCCTAGCCTTGTACTCAAGACCAAAAAGTTATGTAGGCGCCGACCGTGATGCTTTGCGATAACTAAACGGCTTGCTGATTAAGCACTGCATAACTACGAAGCCAACATAAATGGGCCGCTTCATGAAAGAGTGTTTTGTGCGGCAGTTGGGCTACAGGATTGATCGCGATCTGCTGCTGGCGCGCGTATCCCTGGCAGTTGCCGTCCGTATGCGTGAAACTGATCTGCTCGATTTGCAGGGCGGCAAGCGCTTGCTCTGCATTCCATTCCGGCAGGCATGGCCGAATGAACTCCTCGCCGACGGTCTGCGAAAGCACGAACCAGCGCGGCTTGTGGATAAAAGTCGTGAGGATGCGTTCGTGGCTTTCACTTTCCCCTTCCTGTGGCCCATCATCGCGAACCTTGCGGGTAATCGGCATGCATAGAGTCAGCGCACGTTCGCCACGCTTGACCGCGCGGCCTAGTGCCTGCCATCCGGGAAAGGTATTGATTGGCCCAGGTTCGAGTCCGCGCAATCGGCATTGTACGAGGGCAAGGATTTGATTTCCGATCGAGTAGTTGTGGAATGCGCTATAAGCGTCCATGATCAGACCTGGTTTATTAACTGCTTCAACTAACAGGGATGACCACTTGGGCACGTTGTCCTGTGGTTTACGGTGAGGCTTCATTGTCAGTGATTCCTTTCAATTTCTGGAGTACGGTCTAAAAAACAAGGGTTCCCCCTCGTAGAGAGGTTGGGCCACGAGTGGGTGCTCGAACGCACACCCGGAGGGGCGAAACGAAGTGGAGCACTCGAAGCGAAGCGAAGAGTTGTGCGGGCGGGCTCTCGGGGCACAATCGGCTCGGAGAGGGGGAACTAAATCAATTGTCTCGGCGGAATGAAGCGAAGCGGAATGAAACCGAGTCCGAATGTAGTTGGTGAGGAGTGGAGTTCTGTCTCAATTGTTTGGTTTAGGTCTCGAAGTGTGCCGTCGGATCTAAAAAATCAGCGCTGTCACAGCAGCACAGACCCCAAGCTCTCAGAGCAGGTCGGGCACTTTGAGGGTAGCGGTAAATTGTTGATATTTTGGGAATGGCGGGGTAGCTCAGATGGTTAGAGCGTGGGATTCATAATCACCAGATGCGGCAAAGAGTTAAGTTTTTGCCACTTCACAAGTTGCAGCCACCACGAGTTTATTAGGGTTTTGCGGTTCTTCCCATTCGTTGCCAACGCCTCATCGTTCTGTGTTGCAAATTCTGTCCACAAATTGGCCACACGTTTGTGGGGTGAACCCCCTCCTGAAACTTACGCGGGCACCAACTGATAGCCCATCGCAAAAGCTTGCTTTTGCATCGCGCTGAATCGTCGTTGTCGATATCTTTCTTCATAGGCCGCTTGCCCAGCTCTACATAGCTACTGCCATTCTTAAGCATCGTGTAATAGGGGCACGGCGAGCTTGCGGGCCGTTGATATGATTGCTTTCGGCGCACCCGCCCGCGCCTTGATGCGTCGGTAAAAGGCCCCGAGCGCAGTCTTGCTCTACGCCACGCCAGCGGCCGCAATCCGAAACGCTGCCGCTGCCTGATTAGCACTGCGTTTGGTTTTGCCCGTTCAACACTTTGCCGCCTGACTTATTTGTTCCTGGCCATAGACTAAGCCAGGAAGTGAAATGCTTTTCGGTTTCCTCAAAGCCAACCTCACCAGCCAGCGTCAGCAGCGTATCCGCGCCAAAACCAGAAATGCTGAACCGGTCAACGCCCGTCAACTTGAATAACTGCACGCGCATGTCAACCTCGCCTCGCATGCAATCCCTGGCTGGTCTCGTTCTTTCACTCGCTGGCGGCTCAGCTTCTGTGCGATTTAGTTGTGTGCTCAGATAATGCGCGATAGCCAACTCGCATTCCCGAACCTTTGCTTAATAGGTCTCATAAAGTTCCACTGCTTGCTTGAGCGCGATTTCTGGGCAAGCTCGGCCCAGGTAAATGCAATAACTTCCATGGCACGTTATGGGACGATTTCGTAAAATGAGATGCTCTTAATGCATTACACCCGTGCGAAAGCCTCAATCATGAACGCCAGAAGGAGATCAGGATGGCACCTCTACTAGTCTTTATACTTGTAGCGATCAGATTGCGATTCCACGAGGGTCGTCTGTTAGGTGACGGAGAGATAATTGTATGTGACCGTGGTTTCTATGTTAGTTGGTACGGAACCTCGCTGTCGGAGGGGCAAGTTCCGATAGCAGAGGGTCTGGTTTATGTGTGGAAGGCACATTTTCTGCGTGAGCAAATCCGAGACGTTGCTCCAGCTGATCTTGGTGGCAGGTATAAATGGCGGAACCCCATTCCGGAAGGTGGCCCATTGATGTTTGTCATGAGCCTACCGAGAGGGTTTACGCTAGCCGATTCCGATCCGAAACCGGTGGAAGCGAAAGAGCACGACGGCACTATCGCAGTTTTTTGGATACTTCCCCCAGAAATGCAAGTGCCTCTTGTTTGGCAGATCGCTGAACTGCGCTGCGAACTTATCGACGAAGTTCGCAGGATAAATCGCGAGGGTATGAACGATCTACTGCCAACCCGAGGTGGCAACTTTGAATACGATGTCGCTTTGTCCTTTGCCGGCGAAGACAGGGTATACGTCGAGCAGGTCGCGACATTGCTAAGAGAAGCTGGTCTGAAGGTTTTTTACGACGGGTTCGAGGAAGTGTCTCTTTGGGGCAAAAACCTCTACGATCATTTGAGCCAAGTGTACGGCCAAAAAGCTCGGTATACAGTGATGTTTATTTCCCGACATTACGCGAACAAAATTTGGACCACGCATGAACGTAAGAGTGCCCAAGAACGGGCTGTAAAAGAGAATAGCGATTGTATCCTTCCGGCGCGATTTGACGATACAGACATACCAGGCCTTTCCCGCACGATCGGCTATTTGTCATTGCACAATCGCGATCCCATGAATCTGGCCGACCTAATAGTCCAGAAAGTGAAAGAAGGAAGTTAGCTCAATGACAGACGATCCCCCAAGGATTTTCTGAGACGAGCGGGATGTTCAGAGATCAAGGATCAATACTTTGAAAGGGCAAGCAGACATCACAGGACAGATAGTTTGATTCTGTCTAACCGCACTACTGTTATAGTTGGAATAACTATTTAGAGTCGGCTACCGTCTTGTAACTAAGCCGCGTTTTCCCCACAAAGGCCGAAACATGCACAAACGTATGATTAGCAGTCTTTGGTTTCAGGACTTTCCGCACTGTCGTTGTCCGTAGACTTAATTGCGCGGAACGAGTATTCGAACCTCCGACCTCACGGTCCCGAACCGTAGGCCCGACAAAAACCTAAGTTTTTGTCTTTTCTAAAGTTGCAGCCACTAAAAAAATCAAGGGGTTTGCAGTTCTTTCCCATTCGTTGACAGCGCCTAACTGCGATGTGCTGCGAATTCTGTCCACAAATTGGCCACAAATTTTTGGGTCCCACTAATCACTCCTTAAACCGATCTTAAGCCCGGACTAGCTTTGCCCGAAAAGTCCTTAGCCTGTACGAAAAGTCTTTATTGATTATGGTCTAGTAAAAGACTGATAACTTTGGCTTGCACTTGCGGGTGATGTTCTTCGTAAAGGGTGACACTTCTCACGGGCCACTTGTCATCGAGCTTGCCGACACGTTCTTTGCCAGTCCAGACCCATCGCACAGAAACACAACTTCCGAGCGTTGCAATCTTGCGGATCGTTGCGTCAGTAACGACACCGACTGCCTTGATAGTAAGTCCTCCCTGTGGCGTATTGGCTTTGACAAAAATTATGTCTCCGATTCGCATCTGGCGGAGAATTGCATGTGCTGGCGGAGCTTGCTGCTCGTTCCAACCGAGACAGGCTACTCCGCCTACGACAAACTGTTCTGTGACATAATCGAGGAGGTGTCAAATGGCCCGGAAACTCTAGTTTCAGTGGCAGCGTTTTTCAGCGAGTGTCAACCGGGAAACCTCTACTTTTCAAATGGATCATTTTTGAGGGACACTTACACGATTACCAGGTTAGGAGGCTAACATGGGACTACAGTCTGACGTTAAGTCACATTTGCCTATTGATCCGTCACGACATAACTCTCAGTTGAATGAATTCTTTAAGGGTGAACTGGAACGACTCAGACTAACTGATGAGCAGATCGAGCAACAATCAGTGCCAGAGCTAGAGTCTAGTCTAGAGACGGTGAACGATGCGCTTAAGAATCCAGATTCCTTTGGTGTTCTTCGGATAAAGATAACTGCTGATACGGGATTCCTAATCACCACTGCAAATCAAAATTTTCATTATGAAGTTGGCATTTTACCACTGTTGTTAAGAGCTAAGCGGCACGTTATTGAAAGAGGCGCGAGTCTGAAAAGCGCCCAGGAAGTTAAGAATTTGGCTGAACTAATCGCGAAAGTAGTTGACCAAGGAACTAAAGATAAGCTGCAACAAGAACTCAAACGATTGGAGGAAGTGTCTAGCGCTTTGCAAGAAAGGTATGAAGAGTTTCAAGAGCAACAGACAAAAGAATTAAATCGAGTACAAGCAGAGTCCGTCACACGTTTGGGTCAACTAAAGTTCACTAAGACAGTACTCACAGGTTATAGATTAGCTTCGGGGATGCTCTTATTATTGATCGGTATGTGGGCTATCCTCGATGGTCCAAACCACGCACCTTGGTTAGCAGGCCATCCGAAAATACTCCCTCTGAAAATTACAGCAGCTATTGCCGTCGTGGGCTTAGCTTGGATTGCAATGGATACCAATGTAACGAGACGCTGGTTTGCCCTTAGCTCAATCGTCGTGGCGGCTATCTTTGGCATCATCCAGTTACTTTGAGCCTGGGAGCGCAGCGGTTATAGGGTGGGATTCATAATCCGAAAACACGCAAATTCTCAACTCTATTAACTAAAACAGGTTGCAGCCATAGCGGTTTTATTGGGGTTTTTGATGATCCTTTATGCAGCTATATCGCCTCCGCGTGCCTTATCTGATTCCCGTCACAACACCGTCACAAGTAAGTCTCTCGCAACCGACTTTACTGAGCGTTCCGGTACAGAATAGCGCATCTTTAATGCTTGAATGGTCCAACGTTCCGGGGTCTCATTGCTCGGAGAATTCTCAATCATTATTGGCAGTGTTCTAAGGGCGGAGGTCACAGGCTTTGAGCTTATGTGAATAAATGACGCCATATCTACAGAACGGCTTTAGCAATTTAGTTTTGGGAAATCACAAGGCACAACTACTTGCGAATGAACTGCAAAGCCACCCAAGCGAGTGCCTCATAATCTAGATTGCTGGCAAATCGTGGCTCCCCAAAGTGGAGAATCTTTGCAACTTCTTTTAAAGCCATGATTACCGCTCGTAAGGCCGCGGCTAACCACTATGGCTCTATGGTTCCAGAGATCCCCTTCTTAACCATCAGTCTGATTTCGACGCGGCGATTCTTGCTGCGGCCAGCAGCGGTTCTGTTTTCCGAGACCGGGTCCAGTTGACCGTAACCGAATGGTTTGACCAGTCGGCTCAACGGCACCTTGTACTTCGAAACTAGGTAGTAAATGACGGCGTTTACGCGTCGTTCACTCAAATCAATGTTCCGTTGGGAGCTGCCGGTCGTGTCGGCATAACCCACGACTGCCATAACCCAGCCTTTCGTGTTCTGCGTTCTTAGCCGTGCGGCTGCTTCGTCGATAGTCGCTTTTGCACGTGGACTAAGAGTAGCACTACCGGTTGCGAAGGAGACCGTGATCGTCTCGAGCGGATCGAAATCTTCCAGACCATTGATTCGGTTGTTCGCTGCAATCTGTTCTTCGCGGAAATTACTTGGAGCCGGTACATCTAAGTTCAATGGAAGCCGCGGAACGAGCCGGGAGCTGGATTTGGCCCATTGCTCATTTATTCCCAAGCCAGTTCGATCTTTGACGCTATCGGTTGACTGTGGAACAAAAACGAAACTCGATCCGATCCAGGCTCCCTTAAATGTGGTTGTGTTGACTACAAATGTCTCAACGTCAGCAGGATTTACCCTCTTTAAGTCGAGAACAGTGACGGATGCACTACCGACGGTGACCATGGGCTCTCCCGCCTCCAAGGTAGACGAGCGCAACTTAGCAGCAAGTTCGGTTAAAGCGTTCTGCTTGACATACGCCCGATACTCCTGGACATACGGTACGAGATCAGCTTCTGTGGTCTCCGAATCTGCCAACACAGAGCCGATGAACCTTCGCGTGCTATCTCTTTCTGATTCCGGCAGGCTCGCTGAATATTGACTTAGTCGAGCCCTTGCGTCCGCAAAGTCTTTCTCATTGCCATTCTGCCGCGAACTATTAACTGAGGTCGAGCGCTCGAATGCTACGAAGTCCGCATACCTGATCAGTTCAGCGTAGTCGGAGTCCGATATTTGGAATTCCCTCCAGCCAGAACATTTTTGTTTGTCGAAACAGAGTCCGACTGCTTTCCGCTGCGGATCTTGCCGGCCCATTATTAATATGGCTGAGAGCTTTTGATCAGTGATATAGGATTTCAACTCTAGGTTCTCGATACGCGTCGACTTGTTGTCCAGAGCACAGGGCAGTTTGACCATGTGATAACCGGCTATAACTCTGTCAGCTTGTTGTGCTGTTGCAAAATCGCTGAGAGCGAAGAAAACAACGAATAAGTAGAGGCAACGAAAGCGCATAATCAAATCTCCCTGATCTGAGCTTTATGGTGATTTGAGTTCAGCAAAATCAGATTTTGCATCCCTTTTAAGAACGGCTATGAACGTTCTGAAGGGGTCGCCTATTTGAACCTTGCACTCGTTCTCCGCGCCCTTGAATTCAACATAGATTCCAGTGACGCTGTTTGGGTCGCTGGCGTTTGGATCAGAGACCGTTTGGCAGGTGCACTGGCTATCAAGAACCTTAACTTCAGTG
>DATNJO010000535.1:0-13843 GCA_035603895.1 Pyrinomonadaceae bacterium | reverse complement strand
CCCGAAAAGCGAGAGGATTTGAAACTCACGGTCTGACAGTTTCTCGTGCAAGCTCCTCTCGTTCGCACTGCCGAGATTCATGACCAGCAAATCCGCGACTCGCTCGCTGATGTGTTTGCCGCCATTGAGAATCTTTTTGATGGCCACGACGAGTTGTTCGGGGGCAGTTTCCTTCGACAGGAATCCCGAAGCTCCTGCGCGCAAAACCCTGACCGCAACCTGATCCTCGGGATACACGCTCAACATCAACACCGGGGTGTCTTTGTTTTGTTGCTTGATCTCCTTCAGCAGCTCGATGCCGTTCATGCCGGGCAGATCGATATCGGCAACCACCAGATCGAAAGTCTGTTGTTTGATCTCGTGGAGGGCTTCGCGCGCGGTTCCGGCTTCTACAACCGAATACTCCGGCTCGTCCTGAAGCACCTGCTTCAATCCGCGCCTTACAATTGGGTGGTCGTCAACGATGAGGACATTAGTCACTATCAAACTCCAGTGGCGTTGTGAGTGCCGGTTTTGAGGTTGAAGGTCGCTTTAATCGTGGTGCCGCGCCCGGGTGCGCCGGAAACACTGAACGAGCCTTTGAGAAACTCGACGCGTTCGCGCATTCCCAGGAGACCGAGTGAGTTTGGAGCTTTGATCTCTTCCGGGGTTATGCCTCGGCCGTTGTCGGCAATCACCAGCGAAACAGTTGAGTCAGTAACTGTTAGATCGACGTTAACCATGTCGGCACTCGCGTGCACAGCGACATTAGTCAACGCTTCCTGGAGAATACGGAAAAGCGTGGTCGATATTTCGGGAGGTATCTTCAGGTCTTCCTGTGGAACGTGGCTCTTGCAGTCGATCTTCAAGCGGCGCGAGATTTCTTCACATTGCCACTCGATCGCCGCTGCGAGACCAAACTTATCGAGTACGCCGGGACGCAATTCTGTCGAGATTGCTTTCACCGAACGCATTGTTTCTTCGAGCGAGCGTCCGATCTCGTCCAGGGTTTCCGTAACGTGGGCCTTGTCAACCTGTTCCGTTGTCGAGACGTTTTTCCTGAGCAGTGCGGCTTGAATCTTGATACTTGCGAGCGCTTGTCCGATCGTGTCGTGTAACTCGCGCGAGAGGTTAGCCTTCTCTTTTTCACGCAGCCGTTGCAAGTAGCCGGAGAGTTGGCGCGACTGCTTATGAGCGTGCTCGAGTTTGAGGGCGGTTGTTCTTAATTCGGTTTGATCTCGCTGCACGCCCCAAACGCGAAGCAACATGCCGTTGACGATGATGCCGATGAGATTGCTGGAGAAGTATCGCGTTCCGCCGTGATTATCAAACTGCGCGGTTTCCAGATCGAGCAGCCGGTACTTGGCGGCGATCAGTTTTCGCATCACGTTTGTGTTGGCAGGATGCGACGTAAACTTCGAATCGCCAAAACGCAAGCCCAACACATCGTCCGCGCGTTCGTAGCCGTGCATGCGGGCCATCGTGTCGTTGCACTCCGCGAGATAGCCATGCTTGTAGAACAAACCGATCTGTTCGTCCGCAGGAAGCTTGACGTCAATCGGCTCTTCGACGTCGAGACGCCAGATTCCTTCTGAGCTATTCACGACAAACGAGCGATAGCGTTCTTCACTGGCTCGCAGTGCTTCCTCCGCACGTTTCCGCTCGGTGATGTCTTCGATCATCGCGAGGCCGTAGAGTGGCACCCCATCGTCGTCTCGCATCAGCACTGCCGTGACGTCGAGCCAGGCTATGCTGCCGCTTCGCTTGATAAAACGTTTTTCTATCCGGTAACTCGGGATTTCGCCGCGCAGAAGTTGTTCGGTTAAAGCGATGCCTCGTGAGACGTCGTCGGCGTGCGTGATATCGGCGAGGCGTTGTTGGAGTAATTCCGCTGCCGCGTAATCGAGAGCGTGGCAGAGTGCGGCGTTCACGCGGCGGAAGCGAAAGTTGAAGTCGATTACCGCCATTCCGATCGGCGCATTATCAAACGCCTGGCGAAAACGCCCCTCGTTCCCCTGATTCGCCGATTCAGGCTCCGGCGCGCAGTTTTTCTCTTGCACTGTCTGGGATTTCTTCGAAGCGTGGGCGGATGGTTTCACGCTGCGATCCAATCAACTGTCAGGGAAATCAGCAATCCGGTAGTCGCTGTATTTACGGAAAAATTCCCCTGTATGTAAGAAGACGGCTGAGGTCATAACGTACGTTATACTCCCTGGTTGCCTTACGCCATCATGGAACGAACGAATGAACGTGCCGAAAGAGTTCATGGAGGGTTGATTCGTTCTCCCCGACGCCGCAACAAGCTTGTCCTGACCGAGCGTCTTGCGCTAGATTCTGCAAAGTGAACCTCGTGTTTGACTCACGCTTCACAGGAACCTTTCAGCCTGTGAGGAAACTTCAGACCGCCGGGATGATCATTGCTACACTGCAATGAATTGAAAGAGAACCTCATGCTAAATACAAACTGCGCTCACTGTGGCTTCGCCAATCAGGTTGCGGAGGAAATCTGCGTTGCCTGCGGCGGAAATCTAACCCTCCGACCATCCTTTGACCCTCAAAGTCAACCTCATGAGTGGCAACCACAAGCCGATCCGGACCAACTTCTGCCGGGCATACGGCCCTTCGGAGTCGACACAGTTATCGGCGATACCCTGTCGATCTTCACCAAAAACCTTTGGTTGATCACCAGGATCGTCGTCGTGATTGTCACGCCGCTTCAGATCTTTAGAGCACTCAACCTTCCGGAGACAACAGACAATTTCGAAGTAATGACCTGGTCTTATCTGTTAGGAGCCGCAGCCGAGGTGTTGATGGCGCCGGCACTGATTTACGCGTTGATGAAAGTGCTCGAGACCGGTCGGTCGCCGGGTGTCCAGGAGTCGTATCGCTGGGGCATTAACAAACTGATCAAGCTGAGCATCTGTGCTTTGGTTACAGGCCTGCTAACAGCGCTCGGTTACGCGTTGTGCATCATTCCGGGTATCATCGTCATGCTGAGCCTTTCGCTGGTTTATCCAATCGCCGTTCTGGAAGGAGGCTCAGTGGCGGAAATCTTGTCCGAAAGCAGGGACCTGACCCGAGGACACCGGCTCCAGATTCTCGGCGCGTGGATAGTGATGGGACTCATCATGGTGATCCCCTATCTTGCTATTGCTTTTGTTATAGGTTCCTTTGCTGAAACCACTTCGTCCTGGCCATTGGCGGTAGTTGCTTCGATCGCAAGCGACATTTTGGGACAACTACAAACCGTCATGGCACTGGTGATTTATTTAGGCATTCCGCGAAACGCGATCGGCGGCGGCCATTCTGTGTTGTCTTTAAAATAAACTGCAAATGTATTCAGCCCAGATCACGCGCGCAAATCCAACTTGTGTTGTTCTTCTGATCGATCAATCAGCATCGATGTCCGATCCTTTCAGCGGCGACTCAGCCCACAAGAAGGCAGAGTTTGTTGCTGAAGTGGTGAACCACACACTGCACGATCTTGTTATTCGTTGCACCAAGACTGAAGAAGTCAGAAATTACTATCACGTCGCCGTGCTCGGTTACGGACGCCAGGTGTGGAGCGCGTTTGCCGGCCCGCTGGCGTCGCGGGAGATCGTGCCGATCGCCGACGTTGCCGATCATCCACTACAAATTAAAAGTAGTTACAAAAGAGTCTCCGACGGCGCGTCGGGTTGGGTCGAGATTCCCGTGCGTTTTCCTGTTTGGATTCATCCTGCGGCCGATGGAAAGACGCCGATGTGTGGAGCGCTCGCGCGCGTGAAGCAGCTACTCGAGCGATGGCTCGCGGAACACCCGCGCGGTTTTCCGCCCACCGTGTTGCATCTTACGGACGGCGAGTCGAGCGATGGTGAGCCATTCGATATCGGACAGGAGATCATGTCGCTCGGCACTGACAATGGGCAGGTTCTCTTATTCAACTGCCACATCTCTTCGCGCCGCGCGCCCAAGGTCGAATACCCAACGGACGAAAGTCTGTTACCAGATGGATTTGCGCGCACGTTGTTCAGGATTTCCAGTCCTTTGCCGTCCGGCTTTTTAGCCGCGGCCGCACAACTCGGGGTGCATACGGTCGACGGTTCGAAAGGATTTGTATTCAACGGCGATCCGTCTTCCATCGTACAGTTCTATGAAATCGGAACGAGCCTGACGGGTATGACGCCTTACCGCTGGATGGATGAGATCACGGAGCCTGAATGAGTTCTGTCAAACAGAGTGCTGGTTGGGAATTGCGAACGCAGCAGGTTCTGTTGCCGAAGTCGGGCTTTGAGTCATCTGAGTGTGAAGACGTTATCGGCATAGACGAGCAAAACTGCCGGTTCGCCGTGGCAGACGGCGCGACGGAAGCATTCGACGCGAGGACCTGGGCGCAACGTCTGGCGGAAAATTGGGTGCGTAGTGATTCAGCGCTTACGACTGAAACATTCCATGAGTGGGTGGCGAACGAAGGCGCCGCGTTGCACTCAGCCTGGAATCAACTAACGCTGCCGTGGTACGCGGAAGAAAAAGCACAAAAAGGATCGTTTGCGGCTTTTGTCGGGGTGGAATTGGATCTCCGCAGCGAGTCACCGTCGTGGAAAGCGATAGCGCTGGGTGATGCGTGTCTTTTGCACTGCCGCCATGGAGCGCTACTTAAGAGTCTGCCGCTTTCGAATTCGGCAAGTTTCAACAGCGCGCCGATGCTCGTGGCTTCTGACCCGGTTTTTTACAAAACCAGCGCCGACTCACTGGTGATCGACTCCGGCCGCTGCCAGAACAACGACCTGTTCTTTCTCGTTTCAGATGCAGCGGCCGCGTGGTATCTCGAACGCTTTGAGCAGAACGATTTTCTCGACATTCTGCGCGACAATGACGAGCCGGACGCCGCAAAATTCTTTGAGAATGAGCGAAGCGCTGGCAGAATAAGAGACGATGACATCGCCGTGATACGCCTCGAAATTCAGCAGCGGAGTATCAGCTAAGTGGTAGCCTCGCCCTCGCAATCAGGACCAAACCAGATTCCCAGATACTGGCCGTCTGCCCGACACTTCACCGAGGTCATTCAATGCCCTTCTGTCTGTTTCGCAAGCCCTGTTTTGCGCAACACTCTACCTGCAGTTGACCGTCTCGGAATGCCGATCGTTACGTCGGGCCAGTTTGCTTACGTTTACAAACTCAAATCAACAAACGGGCATGGCGACTTCGCCGTTCGCTGTTTCCGTGGTTACCTCGGCGATCGCGATCAGCGTTATCGCGCGATTCAGGAGCACGTGCAATCATTGCCGGTCTTATGTCTTTCGGACTTCAGGTACGCACCCGAAGGCATACTGGTCGGCGGCCAGCGTTACCCGATTCTCTTCATGAAGTGGATCGATGGGCCAACGCTCGACCTGTACGTTGGCGAGATGCTGCACCGGCGCGACGTGCTGCTCCATCTCGCGGACGAATGGCTGCGCGTCGTGATCGCGCTGGAAGCCTCGGGCGTCGCACATGGCGATCTGCAACATGGCAACGTGATCGTCGAACACGGGCAACTGCGTCTGATCGATCACGACGGAATCTACGTGCCCACGATGAACGGCTGGTCCGCGTCTGAAGTCGGTCATCAGCATTACCAGCATCCGCACAGAACGGCGCAACACTTCGATCAAGGTCTCGACAACTTTTCCGCGCTCGTGATCTACCTGTCGTTGTTGTCACTCGCAGAACGCCCGACGCTCTGGCAGGAACATCACGACGAGAACCTGTTGTTTACCAAGGCTGACTTTCAGGATCCCGCTTCGTCGGCTTTATTCACGAAGATTCGAGAGATTGGAACCGAGCACACTCGGCTGGCCGACATTCTTGCGATCGCGGCTTCCGGTTCACCCGGTTCTGCGCCTCGTCTGTTGGAGTTGGTGGAGGCGCCGTCGCGTTTGCCTGCGTGGATGACGGCTCCGGCCGATCTGGAGACAGAAACAAAAACGAGAGAAGTGGCGCGCGAAGAAGCACCGGCGGAAACGAGAACCGCGCGGTGGTTACCGTGGGATGAGAAGACCAAAGAACGTCCCATGCCAAGCACACCGGGATCGACATCGGTCCAATCGGTCTTCAGTGCGACGAGCTCAGGATCATTGCCGATGCAGCGCGACCCAGCCCAGGTCTTTCAGAACTCGTTCTCTTTTGCGTGGGAGTTTTTCCGCCAATACTTTTTCTGGTGGTACTGGGGCGCCTATGTTCTATTTCAGTTTAGCGGTTTAGGTTTCACGATCGGCTTTCTGGTAGCGACGTTTGCGATGCTGATCTGGTCTTTGGCTTGGGGTATTTACAAGGCGAATGAACTGGCGCGTGCCGCACGACTAAAACAATTATCATCATCACTAGCGACTGCTCCACTTCCGCCGCTTCCGGCACTGCCGCCTACGCCGCGACGAAGTCCGCTTTCGTGGCAAACGGTTACGCACGTTTATCCACTGCCGACGCTACCAAAACCACCGCAACCGATCGTCGGCAACCGCGTGTTGGGAATCTATCACCTGGAAGACTGCGATTGGGTGGAACAGATCACAGCAGCAAATACGGTCACGTTTGCATCACCATCCGAAGCCGCATCACACGGTTACAAAGCCTGCCGCATCTGTTCGCCCGCGACTTGATCCTGAACATTCTTCTCTGTGTCTGTGTGTCTCTGTGGTTAATTTTCCTAAGCATCATTGAACCTCAGAGACAGAGACGATTGAACTCAAAGCGCCGAACTCAGAACTTCGACAGATACCGCTTCCTGTGGCACCGAAGCTTCGGGTTGAAGCGCAGGTTCCGGTTGAGGCGGATGTTCCGGTTGCGTCGCGGGTTGCGGTTGTGCGGGCTTCTGGTTGTTGATGGCAGCTCGCAACTTGCCGCTCGTATCGTGAGTTTCCCATTCCTTCCAGCGAGCAAACGCGCGGTGTAAATGCTTCGTGCGTAACTTGGCAAAGTGATTCAATAACCACGTGAGCGCCGCGACTTGTTCGGTTGCTTTTTCCTTTCGGGCCGGAAGGATCTCGTCTCCAAGATGCACGATCCAACTATCGCAATCATGAAGATCGCCGAGAGCAGCCTGCATCCGGGCCGCTCGTTTGGCATGCGTTGAAATCGAACGAGGAAAACACGGCGCGAGCAGTTCGATAGCATAACGCAAACGTTTCGCGGCGATGCGAAGCTCGTGCAACGCGTTCACGTCGAGCGGCTTGAATAGTCCATCACTTCGCTTTTCAAACTCTTTCAGTCGATCGCGGATGATCTCCTGCGACACTTTCGCAAACGTTGGTGGCGTGAGACGTTTGCGCTTTCGTTCGGTGACTGTGGTTGCTTCTTCGAGGGCCGCGGTGAAGTCTGTTTCCAGGGTCTTCAGTTCGCCTTTCGTGAGGGCGGCTTTCAATTCCCGGCGCTGATGCTCGCGAACCTCTTTCCGTTTCGCAATGAACTGCTTGAACGCAGGAGCGTGTTCGGCGGGAACCTTTTTCTCAATCTCTTCCAACGCCACAATCGCGACGTCCTGATCGCGTACTTCTCCGAGTGCGTCAGCAATGCTCTTGAACCGCTTGATCGACGACGCGAAACTTCGCTTTGGCAGATACGGGAGAAAATCGCGCATCACGCTCCGCAATCGGCGTGAAGCAACCCGCATGGAGTGAACGCCCTCAGGGTCGGACCAATCAAGCGCGGCTTTTCGCCAGTCGAGCAATTCACTGAGTCGTGTTGCGAACACCAACTTTATGCCGTCTCCAACCGGTGCGCCACACTGAAGTCCGTGTATCTTCTTCGCTTTAGCCATCAGTTTTTATCCACGCGCGGCTTTCTGGCGCCGCACATTGAAACTCAGAATTCGATTGAATGCTTGTTCAAACAGTGACCGTTTTCTTTCCACCTCGACCAGTTCGTTTTCACAATCAGCGTCGCTGTACAAGTCGAAATGCAGCACGCCTGACTTCTCGCGACACTGCACATCATAGATTCGACTATCGTGACTGCGGTCCAACGCGTCCGCCAATCTTACAATGCCACCCAGCTTACAAACGATCTCGCGGTCCGGCAGATTCAGTGCCGCGTATTCGGGATGGCGCTTTTTCGGCAGCGACCCGCGATGATAACGAGCGATATTCGCAATCACTGCGCGCTCTGCTTCGGAAAACCCGGTGAGCTCTGAATTAGTTATCAAATAAAGCGCGTGTTTTTGGTGCGATTCGTGTGCGATGTGATAACCGATATCGTGCAGCAGCGCGCCCGCGAGCATGAGCGTACGATGATGCCGCGAGAGATTTTCAGTTGGCGCGAGGCTGTCGAAGATCTTTTCCGCTAGTTTGGCGACCTGTCGCGCGTGGGTTTCTTCATAACCAAAACGGCGTCCGACCGCGTGTACGCCGCGCAGTTTTTGGTCCGCAAAATTCGGCGCCGGCGGGCGCGACTCATCTTCCAGTTCGCGCAGACTGTCGATAATCACGCCTTCTCTTAAAGCCCACTCACACGTCCGGATCACGTTGATCCCCAACGCGCGCATCGCTGCTTCGAGTATGTGACTGCCGGCGACGATGATTTCGGATCGCTGAGAAGTTATTCCTGCGAGTGCGCGCCGCTCGGCAAGATTCATGGTCGCGAGTTTGGCGTTCAAGGCCGCGAGCTGGCTGAGAGGAATGTCGGTCTCCGTCGGTTGCACTGATTGGTTCTTGCCGTTCGGCGATGAAATTTGACGGAGCGCAGCGCCGATCGAGAGTATGGTTCCTGACGTGCCTGAAGCTTGTTGCCACTGTGCTTGCCGCAACTCGCGGTGCGGGCGTTCAAACGCGGCGTGAATTTCGGCTTTGAGATTGGCGAGTTGTTTTGGTTTGGGTGGATCGAAATTGAGATAACGCTCCGTTAGACCAACTGCTCCGATCTTCATCGAGAATAGCGAAAGCGGGGTGCCGTTGCGAAAGAGCGAGATCTCCGTGGAACCGCCACCGATGTCCACGTTAATGTTCGTGGCTCCATTGAGCGAACAGCCGTGCGACGCAGCGAGACCGATCAGCCGCGCTTCTTCGATGCCGGAAAGTGTTTCGACGCGCAGACCGGTCTGTTGTTCAACTTCTGCAATGAATTGCGAAGCGTTGTTTGCTTCACGCACGGAGGCAGTGGCGACAGCGATGATCTGGTTGGGTTGATGTGCCTCGGCGATTGTCTTGAAGCGTTGCAGACAACTTATCGCGCGATCGATTGCCGATCGAGAGAGGCGTCCCTTGCGCAGTGTCTCGTGACCCAGCCGGATCACTTCCTTTTGTCGCGTGACAACTGCGAACGAACTACTGTCAGCCGCGTCAGCGACTGCCAGTTTGATGGAGTTGGACCCAATGTCGATCGCCGCGAGTTTCAATGGTCTGAGACTTTAGGCAAACTTTGTTACAGCGAAGTGAACTGTAACTGAAGTAAGACGCGCTTTCCACTTGTAAGCCTTGACGTGCATCGGGACAACTGAGGAAATGCACGTCCAAGGCGTGTCACCGGCGGGTGGTGGGAGACGATTTTCACTTAATCAGTTTCTTCACTTGTCCCGGTGGATAGAACGGTCCGCCGAAAACCTGCGGCTCGAAGTCAATCAGCGACGGGTCGATAGCGAACGAATAAATCTGAGTTGCGAGAGTCGGATTCAGATCGTTGTCACTGATCACGTAGAGCACGTGACGGCCGTCGGAAAGATCCGGTCCCCAAGCGAGTCCTTCAATCTTCTCGGGAATCGTCGGCGCCAGGTTTAGATCCGCGTCGAGCAAATCAATGAACAGCATTTTGCTGACCGGCACCACGCCGGCAGGCAACGCACCCGCGGGCAAACTCGCCATTCCCGAAACATCAGTCGCGCCGTTGAGATCGATCTTGTAGATCTTTTTCCGCGTTGGAGCTTGTGGCGGGGTTTGCAAGTTCGACCTGTTGTCGCGATCGATCACCAGAAACTCATGGTCGTTGATCGCGAGAATGTCACACACGCCCTGACCGCGATTTATCGCTTCCAGCACGTAAACGTATTCGTGCGTTTCGCCGGTAACGAGATCGATCTTGAGAATGCGGTTGTTCAGTCCGAGACGGTCGAGTCCGCTCAGGCCGTTGTCCTGAATCAAAGCGTTTTGCATCATGCCAAACAGCGTTCGGCCATCCGGGCTGATCGCTAAACCTTCCATGCCGCGGTTCGCCTGGCGACCTGCCGAGTTACCGGTCAGTTCCTGATTCGGATCGGCGTTCGGATTGCTGATGAAAAACTTCGACGGAAGCGCGATCCGACGTTTCAAGTGGCCCTGGCGATCGAACTCAAACACGTACGGTCCATACTCGTCGGAAACATAGAACGTGCCCTGCGGGCTCATTCGAATGCCTTCGGGATCGAGCCGGAGCGTCGCGAACTCGTTGCCTTGCACGAAAGCTCCCGCAGCGCCAACAAACGTCTTGCCGGAATCATTCTGAAGAAAACGCGTCTCGAGCAACACCGTGCGAATGTTTGGAAAAGGCGCGCCAACATCCGTCGTGATATGCAGGAAATGAAAACGGTCGAGATACGGAACGTCAGTGAGACCGTCGAACGGTCCGCGATCGGGCGCGGCAATAAACACGTTGTCGTGACCGGTGTACGTTATGTCTGAACCAAAGCCACCGAAGATTGCTTTGGGAACGCAGTTAGTGAGTGCGCCTTGCTGACAGATGTTTCCTGTCAGGCCGGACTTGTCGAGCGCGGTTCCGCTGACGACACCTTTGCCGATCAATGTGATTCCGGGCGTCAATGCGGCTCGGGTGCGCGCAGGGTAAACGAGAGACGCAGTTGTGATCACGAGAACGGCCAATGCCGTACTCAAAATACGCAGCATTTAGTAGTGCTCCTTTCGAGGTTGTTTGGTCCGAGAAAGTAGTGGCTACGGGTTAACGCGTAATGATCGGTTTGTGAACAGTTTGTAAACTCCGGTCTTTATAGTCGCCCCCATGGTTTTGAATGCGGAGATCGATGGAAAGCTACAGCGCTTCATCGAGCAATCATCATTTACTACATCGGGCGTGGTGATTACCGATCTGGATGGCACGGCCGTTCATGAGTATCAGGGGAAGATTGCGATTCCGAAAGAAGTTGAACTCGGGCTGATGCGTCATTACGAACGCGGCCGGCCGTTGATTCTTAATTCGTTGCGCTTCCCTCTTTCCGTGATTCGAACGTTTGGTCAGGCTTGGTACCGGTTGTCGAACGCTCCGATCCCGACGGTGACTTTGAACGGCAGTCTGATGGGTTTCGTGAAGAAGAATGAAGAAGAAGAGTTGGTTTTCAAAGAAGCGGTGGCTTTTCCGTTAACGAAAGAAGAGATCGCCGCGGCGCTCAAAGGCGTCAAAGCAATACTCGACGGTGGTATCAAGAACATCCTTGTTTTTTATTACCCGCGCGATTGGCGTATCGGTGAAGTGATCTGGACGCCAGTGCCTGAGAACGTGATTCCGGTCAAGGAGAAGTACGCAAGTGCTTCGGCCGTGACGGCGGTTGAGTTTCCGAAACTACAGGAACAGATGTTGGCTGAAGACGTTTGCATGATCTTTCTTTTGATCGACGCGCCTGAAGATCAGTTGATGGCGTATCAGCACACGAAACGCACCAACTTCATTACGCACAAAGGCGTTGACAAACTGTTTGGCGCACAGGCGATGGCGAAGTTTTTGCAAAGCGATCTGCGAGATAGTTTGGGTGCGGGAGACACTGAGCTCGACAATTTTCTTTCCGGTGTCGGGCTAGCTCTGTTGGTGGGACATCACGAGCTCGCGTTTCGTGGGCTGGTCGACACGATCAAATTGAGGGATTCGATGGAGCTTGGCGCAGTGCTGTTCAGGGCTGCGGAACTCGCAGCCGGTACAACACATGGATGAGAAAAACGATCAGCCGGGAATGATTCGTCACTATCGACGCCTGGCCAAGAAAATTGTGCAACACCACTTCGGATCGCCCGCAAGCAGGATTGTTTATAAATCATCGGGACGGACCAATTACGTTTTTGTCCTCAATCATGTTGAAGGACAGTTCGTCGTTCGCATCAGTCCTGAACCGGAGAAGATCAACGCGTTCAGAAAAGAGCTCTGGACCTCGCAAAAGGTTAGAGAGGTAGGTGTGCCGAGTCCGGAAGTCATTGCGGTGGGCAACGACATTGCCGCGGAGCCCTACATGATTACCCGGCGCGTGACGGGTACTGAGGCGTCGCATCATCCCAAGCGCGATCGCATCATCCATTCGATGGGGCGTTACGCGGCCATGATCAATTCGATTCAGACGCGTGGCTTCGGTTCGAACTTCGATTGGACTGCCGAAGAAACCAGGAATGATAGTTGGCAGAGCTATCTTGCAGATGAATTCAAACTCGAGACGCGATTACAACTCTTTTCCGCAAATCACATTCTTCCTGACGCTGAGGTCCAACAACTCGCACAGATAATCGCAGCCGTCGAAATGAACGGTCTCAACCCTTCGCTGAACCATAGCGACCTGCGTTTGAAGAATGTGATTGTTGATGAAGAGGGAGACATCGCCGCGATCGTCGACTGGGAAGAGTGCGTCTCAACAATCTCGCCTCAGTGGGAACTCTCCATCGCCCTTCACGACCTATCGATCGACGAAAAACAGATCTTCCTCGAAGGCTACGGTCTGAGCAGCGACCAGATCGAAGCGATGGCGCCCCTGATAAAGACCTTCAACCTCCTCAACTACTCGACCGCCATCGAAATCGCCCTCGAAAAAAACGACCACAAATCCCTAACCGATCTCAAACTCCGCCTTCAAGGCAGCCTCGATCTTTACTCTTTGACAAGATTACAGAATGCCCTATCGATCTAATTTAGAGGTATGGTGAGTGCCTGTGGCGGTTTTGCCAGTTCTATTACTTGTTTGGAACATGGCCGCAATCAATTCCAAGTAACCGTGGACGGCCCACAAGGTCAGTTATGCTACTTTCCCAACCGGACTCTGGAACAAAGAAGGAAGAAATTGTTGTTCTATTCGCGGCACAGATTCAACTTGTCGCCAAAGTCGGAAGGTATATCCTCGCAGCGTTCCCTTTTCAACCCTCACGGGAGGTCGTCATAGCCTAACACCTCCCCTGTCGTGGTAATCATACCCATTTTCACAACACCTATCGGAGGGCACGAGAAGCATGCCATTAAATCCGATCCAGATTATTGAATCACAATGCTTTCACTTGGAGTTATCATTTCTAGAGCTTCGAGGACTTCAGGGGCGAGCAACTTCAATTGAGGGTAGCGACACGGTTTGGCCACTAGAATGATTATCGCAAGGTTGAACTGAGAGAGATTTTGCTGAAAACGAAGACGTTGATCGACGGTGATAAGGACTTCAAATCCTTTGTCAACGGCGGCCCTCAACAACTGACCATTCTTCACTCCATGCAAACCAACTTCAGCGACGGTTAGCGTTTCGTGACCCGGGAAATCGTTTCTTAATCGTTTAGGTACACATTCATCAAGCAGCAGTTTCATATTCTGTGAGGAGTCGCTCTCTCATAAGTTCCAGAACGCCGAGCACTTGTTCGCGAGTTACGGTCGGAAAATCTGTGAGGAACTCGTCCAAAGTGTCACCGGCTTCGAGGTAATCGATCAGATGCGTAACGGGAACGCGCGTACCGGTGAAACAGGGTACGCCACTCATTTTCTCGGGGTCTACTTCGATTAGATCAGCACGTTTCATGATCCTTGTTCCCAATGCCATTTCTTGAGTGCGGGGTATGATAACACGGACCATCGAGTGGTTAGGTACGCTCCTCTCGACGCTCGTCACCAGTTACTTCCTCATACCACGCGGGGTGGTGGGTGCGGGCCCAGTCGTCGGTAACGGTGCCGTCGATCATGGAGTGGAAGGTGCCGGGTT
>DATNJO010000534.1:0-2299 GCA_035603895.1 Pyrinomonadaceae bacterium | reverse complement strand
GGTTTGTAAAAGACAACTGAGGCCGGCACGAGCATCTCGGGTTTTGCGCCGGGATAGTCTTCGGCGCGCGGTGCACGTTCGGCTGAGGTGACGTAACCCGTGTCCTCGATGAAGCGGCTGAACTGCGCGTTGGTGATCGTGAACTGGTCCATCCAGAATCCATTGACTGTGACCGGATGCGCGGGCGCTTCCTCGGGGTAATGTTCGTTTGAACCCATCGTGAAAGTGCCGCCCGGGATATACACCATGTCTTTGGCCGGAGCTTTTGTGGTTACTGTTTGCATGTTGTGTCCCTTTGGTTCGAAGAGTAGGTTGCGGCCCTAACTGAGCCAAATAGTTGTTCTCGCCCGATGGTGTCAGCGACGCCGCTTCGTTCCAGCATCTTGCGGAACATGCCCTTGGATCTCGCGATGCGTAGTTGAATTCCGTCCTGGTCCAGCTCGGCGCGCAGCGTTTCCAGGACTTCGGCGCCGGTGATGTCGAGTAGCGAAATCGACTCCGCATCCAGCACAAGCAGAGAAGGTCTGGCTCCGGCGTCGTGAATCACTTGACGAACTCGAGACGCGAAATAATCCGCGTTGAAGAAGAGAAGAGATGCGTCAAAGCGATAGATCACGACGCCGGAAATCGGTTTCGCTGAGGGTTCGGTCGCGAGGTTTACAAACCCGTCCCCGTCCGGCGTGACACCCAGCACCGCATCGTGCGGTTTGGAGGCCAGCATCAACAACCTCAGAATCGCCAGGCCAACCGCAACGACCACACCACCGAGAACACCGATCGTCATCACCCCTAGCATAGCTACCATCGAATGACGAAATTCCGGTTTGCTGACGTGGTAGTAACGTCGCAATGAGTGGAAATCAAAGAGCCCGATCGACGAGGAAATGAGAATCGCGGCGAGCGCCGCGGACGGCAGATAAGCGAGTGGCGCCGTCAAGAAGAGCAGGACAATCCCGATGGCGATCGACGTGACGACGGAAGTCATTTGTGTCTTGCCACCGGCGGAGTCAGCTACGGCCGTACGCGAGTCAGCACCACTAACGACAAATCCCCGTGTGAAACCCGAAGCGAGATCGCAAACACCGAGAGCCATCAAGTCGCGATTGGGATCGATCCGGTAACCATTCTTCGTGGCAAACCCGCGTGCGGTAGTCATCATGCTGCAAAAACTCACGAGCATGATCGTCATCGCTCCTAGTGCCAGTGGTCCAAGATCCGCAACTACTACGGAAGGAACGTGTGGCGAAGGCAGACCCGAAGGAATTGTTCCGATGATGCGAACACCGCTCGCACTCAAACTGAAAAGATAAACAGCCAGAATACTCACCACGGCGGCTACCAAAGGCCCTGGAACTTTCGGCATGAACCGTTTCAGCAACAGCAGCAGCGCAAGCAACAAGAGCCCAACGAGCGCAGTGGTCCAGTGTATCGTCGCAATTTGCTTCGCCAGATTGCCAATCGTGCGAAATACTCCGCCCGACGCGACGTCGATTCCGATCAACTTCCCGAGCTGGCCGGCGATAATGCTGATCGCAATGCCGTTCAAATACCCGACGAGAATCGGACGCGACAGAAAATTAGCGATGAACCCGAACCGCGCGATGCCGGCGGCAATGCAAACCACGCCGGTGAACAACGTCAGCAGTATCGACAGATCGGCGTATCTTGCGGCGTCACCAGCCGCGAGCGGCGCTGTCGTTGCCGCGACGATCGCGCACGCTGCGGCATCGGGATTCACAATCAACTGTCGCGACGATCCAAAGAGCGCATACGCCACCGGCGCCAGAAAACACGAATAGATTCCGACTTGCGGCGGCGCGCCCGCGAGTTGCGCATACGCAATCCCGATCGGAATCGCCACCGCCGCCACGGAAAGTCCGGCGACCACATCGCTGCTCAAGTTCTTCGTGTCGTAAGTTCGCAGCAGGTGAATACCGGGAAGCCAGGATTGAATCAGGGGCACTGTTAACGAAGAATCTGCCATAAGATCTACGCCTCAACCTGTTTTTCGCTTGTCGCTGTTGTGGACTGACTCTTCCTGGCCCAGTTGAGATAAGGCACTGTGAGAATCGTGCTCAACACGAGATAGACCAGCACGAGAGCGCCGGCTAACTTCTGATTGGGAAAGTTCACTTGACCGATCGCGAGTGCCACCGCGGGATGTCGAGACGAAGTTGCGAGGGCGAGCACGGCCCGGCTCTCCGGCTCAGGTCCGCCTAAAAGATGGCCCACGATCAGGCCAACGAGCGCGAAGGCCGCGAGCGCTAGCAGAGTTCCATCGCCAACTAAAGTGAGCACG
>DATNJO010000533.1:0-4327 GCA_035603895.1 Pyrinomonadaceae bacterium | reverse complement strand
AAGTAGCGGTTCGACGCCTCGGATCGTTCCGCTCCGGGTGCTTCGTGCCAGAGTTGATACGTCGTCGCATTCTGTGCGCGCAACTTTACGCCTTCGATCATTCGCTTGGGCGGCGCGAGCACGATGGGGTTGTTGGTTGCGTGTTGCACTGTGGTGTCTGGGACTTCAGCGACAGACGCCACTTCGCCTCGCTCGGTTAGCATGACGCGCTTGAAAACCGATCTGGCGGTCGAAAGGTCTGGACCAGAGAAAGTAACTTCCAGCAGATACTCGTGTTTGACGCCGGGGTTGTGGGCAAGCTGGAAGCGTAAACTGATTGGTACGGGGTCAGCGTCGTTGTACTTGAAATCAAATGTTTCGGTTGTTCCGGATCGGAAGTCATTCAGCACATCCGGAGTCACTTCGCCTGGACCGTCTATGCCTGTGTCCGTGATGCCGGCCGCGTGAAAGTTTGGGTCCAGCGGCAGAAGCCGTATGCCCGTGTTGTTTGTGATCTTGATTTGCCGTTTCTTGTTGAGATAAGGAGGCAGCGGTTTGGTCGGAAACTCCGACACGTAGTTGTACGCAAAAAGTGTTTCCGAACCTACGGCCAACGTGTGCACGTCGTTATCGGAGTGAATGACCCAAAGGCGCTTTGATTCGCCGCCACGGTAGGCCGCCACGGTGTTGCGTTTAATTTCCATATCGCGGCCACAGCGTCCCCAATAATCCTTTTGCGGGTGGTAAAAGAGATCCTGCGGAATATCGTCTGAGTCGGTCGTGGTCGTACTCGTATATTTCAAGGTGTTATGCAGACCGAATCGCTCCAGCGACTCGACTGAAGGTACAGACGTCGGATTCAACACGACGAGCAGCCGTCCCACCGGCACTAACAAACCGTTCTTGACCATTGAGCCTGCGCCCTGCTTGACTGCGCTCGCGGCTTTCCTGGGTTGATCGAGTGTGCCGGTGTTGGTGAGCTCAAAACGAAACATCCGTCCGGTTGTACGGTTCAACGCGTAGAGTGCATCGTCGAAACTTATCAACCGGTAACCGATCATGGATTGGAGCAGTGGTTCAGATCTGACGTTAGCTTTCTTCGTCGTACTGTCAAACGCCACTGAGTAAGCGAGCCGGGTTGTTCCCCCCGCCTTAGGACTTTCAACGGCGAAATAAGCCCGTCCGCCAAACCCAACCAGATCGAAGACCGCGTTGTGAGCGGATGCTACCGTGCGAACTTCGTGGGGAAGAGTTACCGGAGGAATCTCATCGGGATTACCGTCCACAGTAAAAGGCTTTATTTCTACGTCCGCAGTGTTGTTGGCAACGAGCATCCGCAAACAAACAAATCTCTGGTCCACTGCCGTCACTCCGAGCCACATCATCACTCCTGGAGGATTCGGTTTCGCGGTGAACGCCAGCTTCTCCAGTGGAGGCGTGCGATCGACGTCGCCAACGTTGGCAATATGTAAACCTTGATCCGTAAGGAGTGCGATTTTGGGAGCGATCACAGCCAACCCTATTGGCACGCCTTGAACTTCGGCTTTCTTCATTTGTATCCAGCGGACCACCTGGACACTGTGCGTCTTCGCCGTTTCCGGAGGAGCTTCGAGTGTGATTCCCTCGTTGATCGTCTTGACTCCATCGATCTCTTTGGTCGCGCTAACGCGCATCACACCGCTACCTTCATAAAAGCGACCCAGCGTTTGTTGTGTTAGCGGGATGGTGCGGGTCGTATGCCCGCCGACAGAGATGTCTACTTGTTTTATGCCCCAAGCCGCCCAATCGATCTCGATCAGACCATAGGGCAACACTCGTAATCTGCGCGGGGCCAAATAGGTGTGTTGCTTGTTACTGGTATCGAGGAAGAGCATTCGCGTCACTTCAATGTTCGGCTTGCCGGAACGCTTCACTTCCGCTTGCAGGATGAAGGTCATCGCGCTGACCACGCGGACCTCGATGAAACCATCCTCCAGTTTGAAGTCCGCGTTTGGTTTGGTTTCGAGGGGCAACTCACCATTGCCTCCCGGCAACGGCCCGCGCAAGGTGCCGCTAACACCGTTTTCGACATGCCAGAAGATCTTTACCAGGGTCGTCGGCGGGATCGCCGTCGGCGTTTTGTGCGTGGTGGTTAGCGTAACGTTGGGTATCTCTTCTTTGACATCACCCTTGAGTTCGAGTTTGCCGTCGCCGCGTTGATCGTCTTCCTCCGTGCCGTGCAGATAGCTGTAAAGAACACTGACCGCGGTGCGGTTCGCTTGCGGGTTGAGCGGAATGCCGATGACGAATTCAGCACCGATGTCTAATTTAATCGGCGTCGACAACTCAGTGCCGGATTGTGTGAGGTCGTTCAGAAGCAGGATGATGACGCTGGAGTCAGAAGTTTCGCGCTTGGCCCAAACAGACCAACTCGCTGGTCCAGTCACCACGCCCTCCAGGCTGGCAACACCGACCGGTTTCAGATTAGAAGCAGCTTTTTTTGCGGCGTCGTTGATCTTACTGTTTGCCAGGTACGCAGGAACGAAGAGTTCGATTGCCAGCGTGTCATCCAACACTTTGCCGCTGATGTTTTTGACTTTTATCTCCAGCTTGTCGGCGGTGAAACTCTGGGCACTGAACTCGAGCAGTTTTGGATCGGGCATCGTGTTTCCTCTTCTATTCTTCGTTTAGCAGTAACAAGCGACCTTCAGTTGCGACGACCGGTTGATCGCTGAAAGATTTGGGATCGAGAGCGGTGACGGACGTGGCAGTTTGATTTGTAAAAGGCCCACTGAAGTTCCACGTTCCTTTGTCGCCGGTAGGTGTCGGGAGAGCGATCTTGCCGGTTTGCAACAGGATCGGTCCGACGCGAAATGAAGTTTCCATTTGCGCGACCGTTTCGTCCAGCGCCGGATGCGCCAACGTGATCGACTTCGCGGGAACGAGTCCGCACGCGGCTTGAACCGAGCCCCACGGGTCCATCAACATCATTATCTTTTCAGGCGAACCAAAACCAACCTGCAAGGCGTTGCTCTTTGGATCGACGATGTAGGTAGAGGTTTTTGTGTCTCTCGGTAATTCGTTGACCACGATGCGGGAGTAATCGCTGTTCTTGAAGTAACCGACCAGTCCGTCTTCGACGTTCTGAAGAGAACCGAGATTCACGCGGATTTTGAGAGCGTCGAGTTTTGGATCGCCAGTGCCCTGGGCTTTCGCCTCGGGGAGCGTCTTGTGCGGATCGGTCCATGCTTTGCCGAAGAGTTCCAACCCGATCGTGGCGCTCACGAGCGCCAGCGGGCGGCTGGCCAGAATTGAATTATTACGTGCGCCGGCCGGACGAATACGTTCGAGTGCGCGATCGATCAGGTTCAGCAAGTCGAGCAGTCGCGGATTCGCGCCGGTTTCGATGAACGACTTAGCGAAGTTTTTCAGACTCTCGTTGGCAATTTTTTCGAGTGGAACCCCGCCTGCACCCGCTTCCCAAGTGATCTTGAAGTTTCCCTGATCTTTAGTGATCGCGAGTTCGCCGGCCAGATTGCCGCTGCGATCGCAGACCACGAGCGCCTGATCGAGCGGGTTGAAAAAGATCCAACCACAGATGGCGCGCAGTGCGGGATCGGAATCGTATGCGAGGTGGTCCGCCGCGGTGAAGCGAAAGTTAAGACGGACTGGTTGCAACACGCGTGGCGGCATCGCGACCACGGCTTGATCGTTGTGCCAGCGAATGCGCGGATGAAAGATCTGGCCCATTGATTTGCTGCGGGCCGAAGTCAAACCGAGCAAGTCTGCCGACTGCCCGAAGTCATCGATCAGCCACAGTTCGTCGATGCGCAAGGCTCCGGCACGCACCATTGAAAACGAAAACGTTGGTGGTTCGTTTGGTTCCGGCGTTGGCGTCGGCGGCGCGAGACGTTCGCCGGTCAGTCCCTGGTTCGTATCGAGCAGCTTGACGACGTCGTTATCGAGGGTCTTCAGATCTGCTTTTTCGATCCACGGACGCGCCGGATCGGGCGTGACGCGCGGCAATGTGACGTCCCGACGCAGCAGTGCGTTGTGAAAACCGGTCAGTGCCTGGCCCATCAAACCCGACGTTTGGAGTTCGCCGAGTGTTTTGTCCCAAACGACTTCATAGCGCTTGAGAACATCGGCGACCGCCTTCGGGAAAGCCGGGTTGCCGTCGCTGCGTTGAACTGGCGTCTCCTGGATCAACTCGCGCAACGTTTCGATCGGTTCGTCGAAGATTCGCCCGTCGATCGGACTGATCAGACTGCGTCCGCGAATCGTAAAGCCTGTCGCGGGAATCGAGTTTCGGTCCAACGGCACGTAATCAAATTTGCGTAAAGGCCAGACTGGACCAAAACCATCTTCC
>DATNJO010000532.1:0-5622 GCA_035603895.1 Pyrinomonadaceae bacterium | reverse complement strand
GAACAGCTTTCTGCGCGGATATTACGTGACAGACCATTTCGGGGGACCTGTCTACCTCGTGACGCGCGGGCAGCACTACTTCGTTTTCGGTGAGAACCTCGAGCTGGTTGTCTGGCCCTACTTCGTAAAGCATTTTCTGATGCGGCAGGCACTCGACACTGGAGCATTACACCTGAAAGCAGCGGCGCTGGCACTTGGACCAGTGGGTACTTTGATTATTGGCCGTGGAGGCGCGGGTAAGACTGTACTCCTCACTCAACTGTGTCAAGGTGGGGCGCGCTTCGTCACGAATACTCACTCACTGGTTAAGGATGACTACGCGACGGGTGTGGCGAGTTCAATGCGAATCAGAACTGATTCCCTGTTAGCTGGCCTGGCGGATAAACAAGGAAGCATGCCGGCTATTAGGCCGAACGAGGTAGTGATTGATCCCTACCGGGTTTTTGAGGCCAACAGGGGCGAAACGGTTGAGGTCAGGAATCTGTGCATAATCGATTTCAGGGGTAGAGGTTGTCATACGATTGCAAATCTCTCAGAGCAAGAAGCGTACGACTATGCCGAGCAATTTTCGCTGGCTATGAATGTCTATCGGTTGGAGGAGGATTTACTCGACTTCTATCGGGGTGATTACCGCCAATTCAGTCAGGTCTACCATGACATGAAGAGGCAGCTTGAGGAACTAATCCGGCGCAGCCGCTGTTACTACCTTAGCGTCGATGTGTTTGATCGTAATCATCAGGCCGAAGTTCTTGACCTGCTTTCGCGTTGAGGAGAAACGGACGGCTATGCTGCTCGACAATACTACGCTCGTCTCCAACCTATCCATGTTGCACGATAAGCTTCGGGGGCAAACTGTTGTATTAGCAACAGGCTGTTTTGATCTGCTCCACATTGGCCATCTCTATTTTCTCAGCGAAGCGCGCAAGCAGGGTGATGTCCTTGTCGTCGGGATCAATAGCGATAATTCAGTCAGGACAATCAAGGGTACAAACAGGCCAATTATCAAGCAGGAGGATCGGCTGGCCGTGGTGGCTGCGCTAAGGTTGGTAGACTGGGCTTTTGTCTTTGACGATGTCGCCGCAGAGGAATCTATTCTGCTCCTCAGACCAGACGTCTTCGCTATGGGTGAAGAAAGTGTGGCGAGCTATCCCGGAGAATTGGCCGCCGCGCAGGAGGTGGGTGCTCGTCTCCACGTCGTGAAGAGAATTCCGGAGGCATCCAGTACTGGAGTCATAACGAACGTGCTGAAAATGAGCCAGCCTTGAACTTTTAAGAGATCAGATCACTGAATAAGCAGCCGTTTCTTCTCTTCAGAAACACCAGTCAGAAAGTATTTAAAAAGAGCTAGCCATTGTTCGAATCTCAGCTCCGTCGGCTTTACCTTGATAGTAAAGCTCAGGTCCCGAGCCAGCCTTTTCCACTGCTCGTAAGTGAAGATCTTCTTGTAGGCCAAACTCAGATTTTCCCTGGTCGAACGAAAGCCGGTTCTTACGAATTGCCTGTAAAGACTTTCGTGCCGGGTGGCGATCAAAGGCTCAACTCGTCTCTGTATGTGAAGCATCACCACCTCAACACTCGGGACTGGCTCAAAATCTGTCCGGGCAAACTGATGCATCACTTCAAAGTCGAACCACGGTTTGGCAAGCACAGACACTTCAGTTTCCTTCGGCATCCCGGAATATTTCGCCGCCGCCTCCGCTTGCATGATGAGATAAGCTTCGTTCAGATGCTTTGACTTGAGAATCTGCTTAAGGATGTCGGCTGTTCGATTGAATGGGATATTTGAAAATATTTTGTATTCAGAGGCTATGGGCGAAAGGTTCAGAAAGTCGCCCTCCAGGATCTCCAGGTTAGGTTTGTTCTTCAGCTTTTTCCGCAACTCAGCCGCGAGCGTCGAGTCTTTTTCGACGGCGATTACCTTGCCTGCGGTGTCTGTTAATTCGGCAGTGATGATGCCTTCGCCGGGTCCGATTTCAAGAACGAGTTCCTCTTTTGTGAGGGAGCTGTTCTTTACCAGTTGTCTGACAAGACGTGGGTCTTTAAGAAAGTTTTGCGCTAAGGCTATCCGCTTGCGTACCATCGACTTCCAAAATATCAGAGACGGAACGACGCTCGCCAGTGCGCCTTAACACTAACTTCACGCTGCGCTACTGACCGCGGCGCCACCAGTTTCGCGCGCGAGTAGCATCGCCTCGACCTCCTCGTCGGTAAGCTCATCCAACGACTTCATAATCTGCGCCGTTCTCTCCAGATCCTCTATGCCTTTACTTTCAATGAGTGCCGAGACGAGACCGGCCACGGTTGGGTCCCCAAAGAAGTATGTGAGCAGCGGGAGATCGGTGGCAAAGATCTCCTGTATTTGGGAGACGAGTCGCGTGGCGAGCAATGAGTGCCCTCCCAGTTCGAAGAAGTTGTCGTAAATTCCAACCGCTTCAACGTGGAGCAGCTCGGCGAACAGATCGGCAAGGACTTCCTCGACCGCCGTTCGCGGAGCGAAGCTTAATCCGTCAGTTGCCAATGTGGATAGCTCAGGAACAGGCAACGCACTTCGGTCTACTTTGCCGCGGTTTGTCAGCGGCAATGCCTCAAGCACCACGTAGGTTTGCGGAACCATGTAGTCAGGCAGCTTGTTCTTCAAGAAACCACGCAACTCTTCCTGCGACGGCGACTCCTGGGTCGCGCCCACGACATAAGCAACCAGGCGTTTATCTCCCGACTGATCCTCACGTGCAAGCACGACCGCCTCGCGAACCGCGGGACACTCATGCAAGACTTCTTCAATCTCGCCGAGCTCAATGCGGTAGCCTCGCACCTTTACCTGACGATCCGTGCGGCCGAGGAATTTGATCTTGCCGTCAGCCAGGAAGCAGGCCATGTCGCCAGTTTTATAAAGCCGATCTCCGGCGCTGGAGCTGAATGGATTCGGAATAAACTTGAGTGCTGTAAATGACGGATGATTGAGATAGCCTCGAGCCAATCCGGCTCCACCGATGTGGATCTCACCCGGCACGCCGATCGGCACTGGCTGCATTTCTGAATCAAGCAGGTAAACCTGCACATTGGGCAGCGGAGTGCCGATTACTGAAGCCTCCGGATGAGTTCCAATCTCAAAAACCGTGGCATCAACCGTACATTCCGTTGGTCCATAGACGTTGTATGCCGTCACCGCCGCGGATTGAAGTGTCTTCCAAAGATGTTCGTTCACCGGCTCGCCGCCGATGAGCAGACACATCTGTTGAGACACCGCACGTTCAGTTAGTCCGGTGGCGAGTAGCAGTTCCAGATGTGAAGGTGTGCAGTCAAATGCATTCAACTTGTGCTCCGCTACATAAGACAGGAAAGCTGTCCCATTGCTCCGCTTGTCTTCGGGCAGCAGACAAAGGGTGTGTCCGTGGAGCAGCATGATGATTTGCTTGACGGACGCATCGAACGTCAGCGGAGCGTTGAGCCCGATACGTTGAGCTCCGTCCATGGACGATTCATAGATTGACTTTTGCAGCGCCTGGGCCAGGTTTAGCACCGATCGGTGCTGGATCATTACTCCTTTTGGCCGGCCCGTCGAACCCGACGTGTAGATGATGTAGGCAAGACTTTCAGGATGCACACGCACTGACAGATTTTCGTCTCGCTCGAGTGCGATTAGATCACGATCGGTATCGAGGCTGATCACGTGCATCTCTCTCGCAGGAACTCGTTCGCTCAGGTGTCGCATCGTGAGCAGAACGCGCACATCAGCGTCTGAAAGAACGTAAGCCAGACGGTCCTGCGGCGCTGCGGGATCCAACGGAACATAAGCAGCACCAGCCTTCAGAATCGCAAGCAGGCCAACGATGACGTCCACCGATCGTTCCAGGAACAATCCCACTCGCGCTTCCGGTCCTACGCCCAGCGATCTCAGATGATGTGCGAGTTGATTAGCGCGGCGGTTGAGTTGGTCATAAGTAAGCACATCTTCGTTGAAGATAACCGCCTCTCGGCCGGGCACCCGGCGCGCCTGTTCTTCAAACACATGTGCAAGGCAGTCGTTAGCGGGAAAGTCACTCGTCGTGCTATTCCAGTCAATCAGGAGTTGACGCCGCTCGTCTTGCGGCAGCATTGCGAGTTGCGAAATTCGTTGCGAAGGATACCTAGCAATCTCCTCCAGGATTGTCGTGAGATGCGCCGCCATTCTCTGAATGCGGTCTGCCGCGAAGAGGTCTGTGCTGTATTTCAGTGTTCCCTTTAGCTCATCACCCGCCTCAGTCAACATCAACGTCAGATCGAAGTGAGATACCTGCCTTTCAAGTCGAATGGATTCAAGCGTTAATCCACCGGTGGATATCCGCGCTCCTCCTTCGCCCAAGCCAAACACCGTCAGGTCGTGTTCGTCCTGCATGGGCGATTTCTGAAGGACAAACATTACGTTGAAGAGCGGCGACATACTCGCGTCACGTTGCGGCTGAAGTTTCTCGACCAGCATCGAGAAAGGTATGTCCTGGTGTGCGAATGCCGACAGAACGTTCGTCCGCACCCGGTCAAGCAGGTTCGTGAATGTCGGATCGCCGGAGAGATCGTTGCGCATCACCAGTGTATTGACGAAGTAGCCTTGCACGGCCGACGTCTCAGCACGGTTGCGGCCGGCGTTGGGCGAACCAACCACAAGATCGTCCTGGCTCGTGTAACGATGAAGCAACACGTTGAAGGCTGAGAGCAGGGTTGTATAGAGAGTGGTGTCGCAGGATCGCGACAGCGCTTTAAGTCTCCGCGTCAGATCGGCGTTCAGGGAGAAGAGCTGCGATGCGCCACGATACGTACGAGCGGGCGGACGCGGATGGTCCGCAGGAAGATTCAACACGTTGGGCGCGTCCTGCAGACGTTGCTCCCAATATGACAACTGGCTTTCCGCTGCGCTGCTATTCAGGAAGCGTTCTTCGGCTAGAACATAGTCGCTAAATTGCATCGCTGGTCGAGCGATGGCCGGCGAGTCGTTTGCTACCAACGACGAGTAACGCGTGCCGAGTTCGCGCGCGAGTAGGGCGAGCGACCAGAAATCCGTGATGATGTGATGCAGCGTCAACATCAAGACATGCCTATCTTCCGATTTGTGGAAGAGATTGACGCGAACCAACGGACCCCGTTCAAGATCGAAGGGGCGTTCTGCTTCTTCAGACAAACACGCTTGCAGCGTTTCGTCACTCCACTCTTCAGCGTTCTGCTCCTGAAACGCAATTTCCATGCGTTCGTTCACGCGCTGAACCGGTTGGCCGTCGACCGTAGTGAACGTCGTCCGCAGCACGGGATGCTCTGCGACCAGCATTTGAAACGCTTGTCTTAGCGCTTCGACATTCAATCGAGCATCAATTTTGGCGGCTGAAGCGATGTTGTACGTGGCGCTCGCAGGCGCGACTTGATACAGAAACCAAAGGGCCTGCTGACCTTTCGAAAGAGGATACTCGTTGATCGGGTGCGAAGAAGAACCAGGCTGGACCAGCTCCGCAATTCTGCCATTTTCCAGTTGTGCCTTTACCTTTAGCTCCAATTCAGAAACGCTGCACTCATCCAACAAGTCAATCACCGGCAGCGTAACGCCGCATCCGATCTCGATGCGATGAAGTAGATGCAGCGAAATCATCGAATCAAGAC
>DATNJO010000531.1:0-6562 GCA_035603895.1 Pyrinomonadaceae bacterium | reverse complement strand
GATCTTGAGGAGTGCGAAGCAGTCTGCCGTGACCTCGGGCTTGGTGAGCTGCTTGAGCGAATGCCTGCGGGACTCAATCAAATGGTCGGTGAGACAGGTTGGCAACTCTCGCATGGCGAACGAAGCCGCCTCTACATTGCGCGCGCCTTACTCCAGCGCGCGGACCTGGTTCTGCTTGACGAAAGTTTCGCTGCTCTGGACCCCGAGAATCTGCGACGTGCGTTGACCTGTGTCTTGAATCGAGTTCAAACGCTGGTCGTGATTGCGCATCCTTGATGTTCCGTATTTGGCACAGTCAACGCAGCCGTTAATCCAAATTCCGCAACTTGTCGATCCAGTAATCCCAAAATCCCAAATCAACGAAGACGTAGACACTCACAGCTACTGTCGGCACGATGCTTGCGAACTTAAGAATCAGTTGCTCGCGTTCGCTCAAGCTTGTTCCGCAATCGGAACAAGTTTCAGTTAAGACTTTGCGAAAGGAAGACGCAATGAAACGAAAAACCAGTGTTAAGGCAGGCGGTGGTCCAATCATGGACCCAAACGGTTAATAGGAGATCTGACATGCAAGTCAAAACTCAAGTAAAGGCGGGCACTGGCTGCGCCATCGATCCGATGGGCTAACACTCAAAAGAAGGAGTCGCGCAACATGAAAGTCAAAACCAACATGAAATCCGGCGCCGGCGTTCGTATGGACGATAACGGTTGAAGGAGACATCCCAACATGCAAGTCAAGACCAAATTAAAGGCGGGCAGCCGCGGAACGATGGACCCGGACGGTGGCGGGTGTATAGATCCAAACGGTTAATTCTTAGGGAGGCATCAAATGAAAGTCAAAACGCAAGTAAAGGCAGGCGCTGGCAATCTCATCGATCCGATGGGTTAACGTTCCAAAGCCAAAGCAATCGAGGTAACAGCCCAATAGAAAGGAGTCGCGCATCATGAAAGTCAAAACCAGCGTGAAATCCGGCGCCGGAGCGCGGATCGACGGAAACGGCTGATGGACCACAAGTATGCTAGCCACAAGAGGCACAAGAAGCACAAATGATTTTCGCCAAATCCCTTGTGCCTCTTGTGCTTCTTGTGGCTATAAGTTCAAAGAAAACGAGAGCGTATTGTCAGCGTAGCTACGATTGCATGTCGGGCATCGCTTCATCGTAGTCCTCCTGTTACATTCTGCTACCTATCCGGCGACGTTACTAATATCATAGGCCGGTTCAGCATCAAGAAGCTTCTAATTGGAGAACTATGAGAACAATATTCTTTTCATTAATACTTCTGCTTGTAAGCAGTTTTTCCGCGTCTGCTACACAAAGAGTTCCGCACACTAATTCACCCGATAGTGTGGTCAGAGACTTGTATCGAATACATAACGATGGCCGAGGCCACGTCTTCGAAGCCAAGGGAAAGAAGTACATCTACAAATTCTTCGATCAGAAACTCGCCGACCTGATCTGGAAAGACATCACGGAGACACCGGAAGGCGAAGTGGGCAATCTCGACTTCGACCCGCTCTACAACGCGCAGGATACGAAGATTACAAACTTCCTGATAGGTAAGCCGGTGGTGACAGGTGGTGAAACTACCGTTGTCGCGAGTTTTCGCAACTTCGGTCAGCGGACAACAATCAAGTTTGAGATGGTCAATGGTAAAGATGGATGGAAAATAAAAAACGTGGTCTATGGTGGTGATACGGATCTGATCAAGCTCCTAAGCCCGCCGTAATAAGTTCCTCCCTGACGGTTCTGAGATTCTTATGAAAGACTCTTCAGGGAAAATTCAGCGCCGCCTAAATACTTACTCTCATCCTCCTCACTAACATACTCCTATGTTTGAAATTCATCTCACACACACAAAGGAGAACACCACCATTGAGTAAACCAGCAACCACCGTCGACCTCGCAGCCTTCAAAAAACAACTGGCCGATTCGCTCGAACGCAGCGCCAAGTCAGCCGGGCAAACGATCGTTAAGGAATCACTTACCTGTGAAATCGCGACGGGCTTACAAGTCGTCACCGCCGCCATTCAGCGGGATGAGCTACCCACGGAGAAAGAGATCACCGCGGGAGTCGATCTGTTTTATGCGTATGTTTCGATTAACGGCCAACGCGCCTTGCCGGCGGGTTTTTACCGTATCCGCCTGGCGATTCCGGGATACGAGAAGAGTGGCGATGTCAAAGTGTCGTTCATCGACACGAAGGGAAAAACTGTTCACTCATTAACGGGCACGGGCACACCACGTCGCCACAAACCAGCCACCGACGACACAACCATCGGAAACCTCGAGGTCCGCATGAGCGTTTGCGGCCGCAAGCGGTGTTTCAACATCACGCGCAACGGCTTCCTCGACTGGGAATGGGGCTGCACGGATACAAACGGAAACACGATCAACTGTCTCGACCGCCAGCCTTGATTCGGCGAGCTAGAGCGACAAGATTGTGCACGCTGCCTTTCGTTGCGTCCGCCGAATACGCTTTCGACGCTCGCAACTAAGGCAGTTCGCCTATCGTTCCCAATGCGCGTTCAACGAGCAGCGATTGTCTTAAGTACACCCTTCGTCTTGACAGGTGTTAGCAGAAACGCCCGCCGCTCTCCCTCGAGAAACCCGTAACCGACAATCTGTCCTGACTCGTTGATGCCTTTTGCTTCGGTTAACAACCAACCGGAGTCGGCGGGAATCAGCTTATTCAAATCTTGCATAACGCCGTCGCTGTAAATGAACGCATGCAACGGACTGTCTTTCGCGTCTGAAGCGCCAACGACGCGTCCGCGATCGTCGAGGCCATACGCGAAGCTCTGTGTGCCGCCCGGGAGTGTGCCAAGATTTTTCATTTTGCCGTGCGCGAAAAGAAACGCACGCTGGTCTCCGCCCGGCAGGTCTGCATAACCGGCCACCTGGCCCAATGCGTTGATTGCTTCCGCTATCGAAACATTTCCACCGAACGTTCCGATTTCAACCATCTTGCCAGCGCGGTAAAGCACAGCACGTTTCTCACCGTCGTGATACTTGGTGTAGAGATGTCCGGCAACGTCGCCCGCGTCGTTGATCGCGATCGCGTCGCTCTGTTTACCGCCAAACGTGCCGAGATCGATAGTGCGGTTCGTTGTGTAGAGATAAGCGCGTTTGTGCAACTGGCCGTGCTCGTCAGTGATGAGTCTGAAACCCACCACGTAGCCAACGTTATTGGCCCCGCGTGCACTGGTGAACGAATGAGGTTCGTCCCCAAAATCAAATAGCGAGCTATTCGGCGTACCTACGAAGGGACGAAGAGTTCCATCTGGTGTTTTGGCATCGCCGAGCAGAATGCCGGAGTTTGTGATGACGTAAGCATAGCTTTCTTTACCGCCAAGCGTGCTTAGGTCGAAAATCGCGTCGCGAAAGTAGCGGAAAGCGTGAACTTCTCCATCCGCAGTCTTCGAGTAACCTACCACCTCTCCAAGATCGTTGATGCTGAGGGCAACACTGTCATTTCCGCCGAGCGTGCCGATGTTCGTCACGGTGTAGGTCTGCGCGAAAGTTGTTGACGCGAAAGCAAGAACTAGACAAACGGCGCCAATCGCCATCGAGTTAAAACGTAGGCTGCGTTCGTAACACATTATGGTCCTCCTTGTGGCGGGTAGGGGAGTGATGCGCCTGAATGAGCGAGGTAAAACTATTTTAGAAACCGGACCCTAAGTTCAGGTGGCGCAGGTTAGCACGAACCTCGTGCTCAGTAAATCAGAAAAAATTCGAGTTTGAAATATTCGTTGACTTCGCACTTCGATGAGAGTAGATTGCCGCTCACCTTGCACCCAGGGAATAGCAATACCGTTACGGATTTAATCATAGCCCTACGCCTACGTTCTCGTATTTGCTGCTCTTAATGAGCAGACGTTAATTAAACTCCCCATCTAAACGCACCGCACGTTGCAGGCTTCGACTGTCTGCGAAGTAACAGAATCCGCTTGGGTTACGAGGAGACCTAGCTATGCGTACTACTCTTTTCCCCACTGCAAGAATTATCAAGGTAGTCGCCTTCTTATTCTGTCTGTTGTTTCTTTTTTGCGGCAGTTTACTGACGCCGCGCGGTTTAGCGGACGTGTGGACCAGTAATGCTGCACCTCCGATGCAGTCCGGACCGGAAACAGTCGGACAGTGGTCCAGTGTAATCACCCTTCCGATTGTCGCTATTCACATGCACATGCTTCCGAGCGGCAAGGTCCTAATCTGGCAAGACGACAATCATGCTAACTACAACACGAACGGAACGCGTTTAGGTGGTTCGACTGTCGCTTACATTTGGGACGTAGGTGCGGGAACTACCACACAGGTCAATAACACGAGCGTAAACGTTTTCTGTAGTGGTCATGCGTTTCTTCCCGACGGGCGTCTGTTGATTGCCGGTGGTCACGCGGGATCAGATGGTGACGGCATCACCGACGCTTTCATCTTTAACGGAAGCAATAACACGTGGACTCAAACGAACCTGCCGATGTCTGCGGGTCGTTGGTACCCCAGCGCGGTGACTGTCGGAAACGGAGAGGTCCTCGTGGTGTCCGGCGCGGATCCCGGCGGTGGCACAAATACACCTGAAGTCTGGCAAACAAATTCGGGCGGCGGTTGGCGATCGTTAACGAACGCCACACTTGGATTGAATCTTTATCCATACATGCATCTCGCGCCGAATGGAAAAGTTTTTGTTTCAGGAACTGAGTCGACTACTCGATATCTGGATACCTCTGGTACCGGCGCATGGACGACCGTGGCAACGCGCGTCGGCGGTGACCGCGACTACGGTTCATCGGTGATGTACGACGTAGGCAAAGTGCTAATCATGGGTGGCGGTAATCCTGTGCAAAGCACCGCTGAGATAATCGATCTAAACCAGGGATCTCCGGCGTGGAGCAGCGTAGGCAGCATGGCGAACGCGCGGCGTCAAATGAATGCCACGATCCTTCCGAACGGCAGAGTGCTGGTGACCGGAGGTACGAATAACGCCAGCAACGAAGCCGCGGGCGCCATTTTGGCTACCGAGATGTGGAACCCCGCAACGGGAAATTTCAGCACGATGGCCAGTGCGCAAACACCACGGCTCTACCATTCGACTGCGATTCTGTTGCCTGATGGCCGAGTAGTTTCAGCCGGCGGCGGCCGCCCCGGCACGGAATACAAGAATGCGGAAATCTATTCGCCGCCCTATCTCTTTACCGCTGGCGGCGGCGCTGCTACGCGTCCGACGATCGATTCACATCTTTCCAAAGGTGTTCGGCCGGGCTCGACGATCTTCGTCACGACACCCGATGCGGCGAATATTTCAGACGTCACACTCGTAGCACTCTCGTCAGTCACTCACGCCCGCAACATGACTCAGCGTTTTAATCGTCTGTCGTTTACACAGGGAATGGGCGGCTTGAACGTCACGCTTCCGTCGAGTTCGAATTCATGCCCGCCCGGTCCCTACATGCTGTTTATTCTGAACAGCAACGGCGTTCCTTCGGTGGCCCAGATCATCAACGTTAATTCAGCCAACGCATTGCCTCCCGGACCGCCAAGCAATCTCGTCGCGACGGCCTCGTCTACTTCGAGCGTGTCTCTGAGTTGGAGTGCGGGCTCGGGCTCGATCGATCACTACGAGATTCAGAGAGCAACCAGTAAGAACGGACCTTTTACGACGCTTGCGAATACGGCGTCGACAAGTGCCACTGACAGCGGTTTGAGCAGTACAACAACCTACATCTATCGCGTCCGCGCAGTTGACGCGAACGGCAACTATTCCGATTTCAGTAACACAGACATCACAACGACGATTGTTTTCACGGACGACCCGCTGGTTGTGAACGTGACGCTCATCTATGCGCAGCACATCGTCGAACTGCGGCAGGCTGTGAATGCCGTGCGCGCAGCGGCCGGATTGAGTGCTGCGACGTGGACGGATAGTTCACTCACCGGCGTCGAGGTGAGAGCTGTTCACATCAGTGAGCTGCGATCGAATCTCGATGGCGCGCTTAGCGCACTCGGTTTATCTACGGGCTCTTACACTGACGCGTCCTTAACGCCTGGGACCACTGTTGTCAAAGCAGTTCATGTAAGCGAACTGCGCACCAGGGTGAAGTGAGTGCCCATTAGAACCCACAACTTTGCGTAACCAATGTTTGGATCGCAATCGGCGAAAGCCGAAGAGGAGAAACGACAATGATGAACAGCGAACTCCGTAAACGAGCGACTTTGGCCGGTTGGATTTCCACCGTGTGCCTATTTACTTTGGCGATTCTGTTTGCGTCGCCGCAGACCGCGCATGGTCAATGGACCACCAACGGAAACAACATCAACAATACTAACTCCGGCAACGTCGGCGTTGGCACGACGAGTCCAGGCTCAAAACTCACCGTGACCACTAACACAGCAGGTGTTACGGGAAGCGTCACCATCACTCCTGACGGGACTAACAACTACTATCAGTCCAACAGTCACGATGCGTTCTTTGTTGATGGCTCTCTCCTGTCTCCTCATGGCCTCTACACCGGGGCCACAGTCCGTCTGTTCCGTCTGAGATCTCAGCAGGGTGTGGATTCTTTTACTGT
>DATNJO010000530.1:0-2411 GCA_035603895.1 Pyrinomonadaceae bacterium | reverse complement strand
GCACCGTTGAATGAGACCACACGTGAAAAGCTACGTTTGTTAGCCAACTGTGAAAACTCGAATAGAAGGGTGAACCAATCAGATCTCGAAATTCCTCTTGACACGACCCGGCTTCATAGAAGGGTTGCTTCAACCCTGGGTACATAGCAACAACCGAAGTGAACGCTGAAAGCGTTGGCTAACCGACGCGACTCCTCGCCAACTCTTTCAGAGTTACGCACTTCCATTCTTTTGGTCCCAGGGTTGAAGCAGCCCTGGGCTGAAATTAGTAAACGCCTTCGGCGTTCAGATTAGGAGACTACTCTTGTTAAGAAATATCTGTTAAGAAATATCTTTACACGAAAATTCTTACGCGTTATCTTCGCAATCCCCCGGCACTCTACTTCTCAAGGAAAACTCATGAAATCAAGAATTCGAAACCTGGCGATCCTTTTGTGCTTACTCGTTACCCTGATTCTGGCTCCGCCACCGCGCACACAGGCCAATAACTTGACCTGCGATCTCGACTACAATGCCGGATCCGAACAATGCGTGAACAATTTATGGCTTTGCCTTTTTCAAGGTGGGACATCATGCTTGCAACAATACCAAAGTTGCATCGCAGGGACTCGTGATGCCCATGGTATGTGCGAAACCATTGCCGGCGATCCACCCCCACCATTGCCCGTTATCGACGAGCGTTTGAGCTGGTGCATGGAGGGCTGTATGAACTGCTGGGACATTGAGAACTTTGCGGACCGGGCTGCTTGCAGTTTTGAGTGTAGGGAAGGTTGCATGGACACGTATCCGAAGCCTTAAGTCAGATTCAGCTCACGACGTTTGCATCACGCGCTTCACGTCCGGTGGTTCTTCACCGAGCCATTCCGGATGTGAGGCGGTGCCGTCGTAAATTGACGACGTCTTGAACAGTTCAAACTCACCTCGCGACGCAGCCTGCGCAGTGCGCGCAAGCAGCGCACTTACGCCTGCGTCGTCGAGTGGTTTAAACGTGCGCGCGGCGGTGAGCGCCTGTTCGAGATTCTCCATGCTCTCACAACCGGTGATCACCACTGACACCGGTAGGTTCATCGCGTACTGCAAACACTCCGTCGCACTCACAGTTTTCGATTCGAGTATCGCTCCGTTCGCCAACGTCTTCATCGCCAGCACGCCAATGTTCTGTTTGATCAACTCCGGCAGCACCATCTTCTCAAAGCTGCGGTAATGCGCGTCCATGACGTTGAGCGGCATCTGCACGGCGTCAAACTCGAAACCGTTTTGCTTCGCCACTTCGAGCATATACAGATGAATATGCGGATCTTTATGACCAGTGAAACCGATGAAACGAATCTTTCCCGCGTCGCGCGCTTCTATCAACGCCGCGTTGGCTCCTTCGTCGTCGAAGATGCGATGCGGATCTTCGTAACGCAGAATTTCGTGGTGTTGCACTAAATCGATGTGGTCCACCTGCATACGCTTGAGCGACTCGTCCAACTGTTTCGCCGCATCCTGTTTGGTGCGGCCGTCGATCTTCGTCATCAGGAAAACGCGCTCGCGATATCCGTCGCGCAGCGCCTTTCCCATACGAATCTCACTCGCGCCGTCGTTGTAGTCCCAACAGTTGTCCATGAAGTTGATGCCGTTATCGATCGCCGTGCGCACGATCCGAGTGCTCAACTCCTCGTCAATGTAGTCAAACCCCAGGTGCCACCCTCCGAGACCGACTAAAGAGACTTGTACCCCCGTTCGGCCGAGCGTCCGCATCGGCATTTCAGAATTCTGTGTTGTCATTGTGCGATCAGCCTAAACGACTTGATGCACGTGCGCAAATGCTCGCGGAGGGGCTTCGTCGTGCGACCTCAGCGTCTCGTCTATACAGCCGCGGAGACGTTCGGCCAGCGCTTCTACAAACGGCTCTCTCATGATCGAAAAGTGGTTGCCGGGAACGATGTGCACGTCGACACCCTCCGTAGCCAAACGCGCCCAGTCATGCGACGGATCGGTGGCTTCCGTTTCATTCCAGTCGTCAAAGCGAACGAACGAAGGATCCTCTTCCAAACTCTGCTCCGCCCTGATGAGCGTGACCCGGCCCGCGTACTCACCCGGCTCGTAGCGGTGCATCATTTCGGCGCTGGCTTTGAAAGTGTCGAACAGCCTGCGAAACTCCAACAACGTCATCTCCGCCGGGATGACGCCCGCGCGTCTCGTCTCCGCCCACACACGCCGTAGTTGCGCGGGCGGCGGCAGGTTTCTGATCTCCTCCAAAAGTGCGACGAGCTTTTCGTTCGCCAGTCCGAGGTCGAGCGCGAGGATCGCCAGCAACGTGAACCAGCTTGGCTTGCTTTGCGCCTTGCTCGGGGCTTGCGAATCGATCAGCGCTAGCAACGCCACGCGCTCGCCACGCGCGCATAGTTGTCGCGCCACTTCGAAAG
>DATNJO010000529.1:0-2524 GCA_035603895.1 Pyrinomonadaceae bacterium | reverse complement strand
CATCGAAGAGTAGGAGCGCAGCGTCGTAGGCGAGCGCCGCATGCGCATCGGGCACGAGGTTCTGGTAACGCTGTTTGTACTCGTGCACAAACTCCTGAATCTTCGGCGACGGATCGTCAGGTGAGTAGTGCGTAGAGATGTAAGATCCGTTCAACGCATCACCGCCTAACTGCCAAAGTTCGGGCGCGTCCCAGCCATCGCCGCCGAGCAGCGGCTGGTTCAATCCGAGCGCTCGCGCTTGTTTCGCAATCAGCGCGACTTCGAGGTAGTAACCCGGAATGTAGATCACGTCTGGCTCAGCGGCTTTGATGGAACTCAACTGTCCTTTGAAGTCCGAGTCGCCTTGCGTGTACGACTGTTTGTTCACGATCTCGCCGCCGAGTTTGCGAAAACTAGTTTCGAAAAACTCGGTGAGACCACGGCCATACGATGAATTGATATCGAAAAGTATCGCCGCTTTCTTCACTTTTAACTTGTCGGCCGCGAAACTCGCCATCACTTCACCCTGAAACGAATCGACAAAGCACGCGCGAAAAATGTAGTCGCCCGTTAGCGTGACCGCAGGATCCGTTGACGACGGCGAAATCAACGGAATGTGTGACGACTGCGCTTTCGGCGCGGCCGCGCGGCTGTTGCCGGAAACGCCGCCCGCAATGATGGCCACGACCTTGTCCTGATCGATCAGTTTGCCGGTGAGCCGGGCTGCTTCTTCGGCGCTGCCACGATCGTCGTGGATCACGACGTCGATCTGGCGATTGTTGATACCGCCCAACTGATTGACTTGCGCCGCAGCCATCAGCACGCCGTTCATGGCCGATTGGCCGAAGTTATAAGTTGGACCAGTCAGATCGCCGAAGTAACCGATCTTGAGCGTGGTGCGGTTGGGTTCTTCAACGGTTTGAGGCTTTCGCGCACACGAAAACGCCAGCGCCAGCACGACGATGATTGCCGGCAGCAGTACGTTTCGCAGTTTAAGAGTTCTTGAGCGTGGCGTGGGAGTTTTAGAATTGAGGCGGTCTTGGGGGCGTGATCTACTCACCGAGATATGCTTCTTTTATCCTGGGATCGCTGGCCAGATCCTTCGATGGACCTTCCATGACGATTCTTCCGGTCTCGAGCACGTAAGCACGATCGGAATGGCCCAACGCGGCGTGCGCGTTCTGCTCGACGAGAAGAATCGTCGTCCCCTTGGACTTGATTTCATCAATCGCTTCGAAAATAGTGTGCACGACGAGTGGTGCAAGACCCAGCGACGGTTCGTCGAGCAGCAATAGCCGCGGGTTCGACATCAGCGCACGGCCCATCGCGAGCATCTGTTGCTCGCCGCCGGAGAGCGTGCCGGCCTTTTGTGATTCGCGTTCTTTGAGACGCGGAAACATCTTGAAAGCGCGGTCCATGTCAGCGGCGATCTGTGATTTGTTTTTGCTTAGGTACGCACCCATTTGCAGGTTTTCCCACACGGTGAGATTTGCAAACACACCGCGTCCCTCGGGGGACATCGAGATGCCGCGCGCCACCAGTTTGTGAGTGGGATGACCACTGATGTCCTGACCTTCGAAGGTGACTTTGCCGGAGCGTGGTTCAAGCAAACCGGTGATCGTGCGCAACGTCGTCGTTTTACCCGCGCCGTTTGCGCCGATGAGCGTGACTACTTCGCCCTGTTCGACGTGGAGCGAGATGCCGGTCAGCGCTTCGATGGCGCCGTAATTTACGGAGACGTTATCCAGCGTTAGCATAGTTCCTATAGGGCCAATAAGACTTTTCGGTCCTATCAGTCTCCAAGGTAGGCTTCGATTACTTTCGGATCGTTTTTGATTTCCTGCGGCAGTCCGAGCGCGATCGACTTGCCGTAGTCGACCACCTGGATTCGCTCGCAAACGCCCATCACAACCTTCATGTTATGTTCGACGAGCAGGATCGTCAGATCGAAACGATCTCTGATTTCTCTGATCAGGTGTAGCAAGTCTTCCTGTTCCGCCGGATTCATGCCCGCGGCAGGTTCGTCAAGCAGCAACAGTTTTGGACGTGTTGCGAGCGCGCGAACGATCTCGAGCCGGCGCTGCGAACCGTACGGCAAACTCGTGCCGCCTTCGTCGCTCACGCGCGCTAAATCAAAAATCTCCAGCAACTCGAAACAGTATTCACGATGCTTCTTTTCGTCGCGCACAAAGCGCGGCGTTCGCAGCACGGCGTCGAACAGATTCTGGCCCATGTGAATGTGACAGGCCGTCATGACGTTTTCGAGGACCGACATGCTCGGAAAGAGCCGAATGTTTTGAAACGTTCGTGACACGCCGCGCCCGGCGATCTGATAAGGACGCAGGCCGTCGATTCGCTGCCCATCAAAATAAATGGAGCCCGACGTGGGCTGGTAAACGCCGGTGAGCAGATTGAAGATCGTTGTCTTCCCGGCGCCGTTCGGACCGATGAGGCCGAAGATCTCACCTTGCTTGACGCTCATGTCCAGTTCGTTGACGGCGCACAATCCGCCGAAGCGAATCGTGGCTTTGTCGGTTTGCAGGAC
>DATNJO010000528.1:0-6485 GCA_035603895.1 Pyrinomonadaceae bacterium | reverse complement strand
GGCGGCGATCTCGCTTCGCGCACGCGCGCCGCAATCGGCGGCAAGATTGACGAGAAGACCGTTACCGATTGGGCTATGCAGGTCGCCGACGTGCTCGACTATCTCCACTCGCGACCGAAGCCAATCATTTATCGCGATCTTAAACCCGCGAACCTGATGATCGACGGGAACAGCGGCCGCATCATGTTGATCGACTTCGGCATCGCACGATGGGTCTCGCAACAGGAAAAAGGCGTCACCGCAGTCGGCACGATGGGCTATGCGCCACCGGAACTCTTCAGCGGACGCGTGCAACCTTCATCAGACGTTTACAGTCTTGGCGCGACGATGTTTCACCTGTTAACCGGCGCCGACCCGCAGGACAATCCGCTGCTGATCTTCGACTTCTCGAAGAACCCACGGCCACGGCAGATCAATCCCGCGATCTCGACCGAGATGGAACTGCTCCTGATGCGCACGGTCGAGTACAAACCGGAAGATCGTTTCCGCACTGCAGGCGAACTGAGGAACGAACTCGTAAGGCATCTGGAAAACTTGATGGCGGGGCGCGTCAGTTACGGCATACCCACGCCGAACATCGGCAGCGAGACCACGCAAATGCAGACGGTCTACTGCGGGTTCTGTGGTGGACGCATCGCTGCTGACGACGTTTTCTGCGCGCACTGTGGCGCGCGTCAACCACTCGTGCCGGCAGGTCAGAGCGCGATGCTGCACACGGTGCGGCCCACAGCGAAACTCGTCGTGACCGGAACGACCGAACTCGACGCGTCGTTCATCCTGCAAAAGGAGAGCAATCTGCTGGGACGCACAGATCCACATTCGAATATCTTTCCGGAGATCGATCTGTCGCGATTCGATCCGGAAACGAAAGTATCACGCCGCCACGCACGCATTTGGCTCGAAGGCGAAACATTTTTAGTTGAAGATCTCGGCTCGGTGAATGGAACCGTAATTAACGACTCCGTCAGACTTGCGCCCAGACAACCGCGCGTACTCGACAGCGGCGATAAACTCCGCGTCGGGGAAACGACGTTGCACTTTCTGGTGGGGTAGAAGATTTCATTGTCGTCAGTATCTAAATACGCAGGAAAAGCCCAGGCACCGACGCCACGGACGACCCGGACACATCCGCACGTGCCTTTCCCTCTCCGGTGCGGCGCGCTCCTGATCGACTACATAGTGCTGATTTCACTGGTCGTATTAGGGACCCTTTTTGCGCGTTTGTTAGGTGGGGGTGGACGTTCGGCCGGTAATTCGGCGGAGACTGCCGCGATTGTGCTGGCGATCATTGTCGCGCTGTTCAATCTCGGTGTGCTGCCGGGTTTGACTGGTCTGACACTCGGAAAGTGGGCAACGGGATTGCGCATTCAGCGAGTCGATTCAGGTAATCCGGGAATCGGCCGCGCGTTGTTGCGCCATTTTGTGGGTTATCCGCTTTCTTTAGTCACGTTGGGGATCGGTTTTTTGCTGGCGGCAGTCACCGTGCATGGCCGTGGTTTGCACGATATGATTGCCGGCACCGTTGTTGTCCGTGAAGGTAGTTTGTAGAACACAGATAGTGTCTGAGAGATGACCGAGCTAATAGTTAAATACCCCGACCGTGCCCCCGACCATTTTCCGCTCGGGCGCTTGCGTATCACCATCGGCCGTTCCGCCCGGAACGATCTCTGTATACCGGATCCGTTTGCTTCGCGCGTGCACGCAGAAGTGCGCCGTGAAGGCGAAGAGTATGTGTTGCAGGATCTCGGCTCCGCGAATGGAACGCTTTATAACGGCGCGACTGTCGACGGCGCCGTGCACCTGACTTCCGGCGGCCGCATTCAGATCGGCGAAACCGAGATCGTCTTTGACGATGGCTCCTACAACTCGAGTATGGGCGCCACGATGATCACCGACAACACCGGCACACTTCCCGAAGCGACGATTGCACTCGCTTCCGGCGATCGGACCACGTCGGGATTACTCGAAGCGATCGAGGGCGCGCGCACGCAGCCCGAAGAAGCCGCTACCACGTCGACGGACCACAAAGCCAAACATGGCGATCTACTGGCGCTGATCAGCAAGGTGGGAATCACGTTGCTTGCCTCGGCGACGCTCAACGAGACGTTGGAACAGATCGTTTCGCTGGTGTTTGAGTCAGTGCCGGCCGATCGTTGTTTGATCATGATGCGCGATCAGGGCAGTGAGGATCTGCGGGTCGCCGTCGCTCGTTTGCGAGATCGCGTCGGTGAAGTCGGCGAGATTCGCGTGAGTCGCAACGTGCTCGACGAAGTTGTGATTCGCGGGAAGTCGGTGTTGACGTCCGATGCGCAGCACGATCCGCGTTTTGCGACCGGCACGATGGTGTTGCAGGGCGTGCGATCGGTTTTGGCAGTGCCGCTCGGGGTGGCTGACAAAGTGTTTGGCATCATCTACGCGGATTCGCCGATCGCGGAAGGACGGTTTACTGAGGACCACTTAAAGGTTTTGACCACGCTCGCTTCTGTCGCGGCGATTCGTGTGGAGAACGCACGGTTGGTTGAGGCGCGTTTGGAACGCGAACGTCTCGAGCGAGAATTAGCGTTGGCGAGTGAGATTCAGCAGCGTTTTCAACCGACTGCGCCGCCGCACGTCGATGGTTATGAGCTTCAGGGTATCAGTTTTCCGTGCTACGAGATCGGTGGTGACTACTACGACTTCATCGAACGTGAAGATGGCCGGCTCGTGATCGCGTTGGGTGATGTTTCGGGCAAGGGAACTGCGGCCGCGTTGTTGATGTCGTCGTTGCACGCGGCGATTCACGCGCAGTCAGCGTCGCACGATTCGCTGGTCGAGACGATCTCGGCGGTCAATCGTTATCTTGCGGACAACATTCCCGCGAATCGTTTTGTGACGTTGTTTTATGCGGAGCTCGATCCGGAATCGGGTGCGTTGTCGTTTTTGAATGCGGGGCACAATCCACCGCTGATTGTTCATGCAGCAGGAACGGTGGAGCAACTCGCGTCGGGAGGGTTGCCGCTCGGCATCAAGCCTGATGCTGAATACCGCGAAGGACGCACGCGGATGCAGCCGGGAGATGTATTGGTGATCTACTCGGATGGTGTGACTGAAGCTGTGAGTCCGACGGGTGAAGAGTTTGGCGCGACGCGTTTGTATGAAGTCGTGTCGCGTAATGTCAACGCTTCGGCTGCGGGAATTCGAGATCGCATCGAATCTTCGTTGACAAAATTCGCACAAGGCACCAGCGCCGCAGATGACATCACCCTCGTGATCGTCAAGCGCCAGGCAGAAGCAAAACTAACCGCGAGCGCCGGCGACTAAAGCCACAAAAAGGCACAAGAAGCACAAGAGGCACAAGAACGAGAAGAAGAGTTGGCCCAACTCTTTTTACCTCTTGTGCCTTTTGTGCTTCTTGTGCTTTTTGTGGCTTGGGCATGGTAGGGTAAAGCAGTCTTGAATATTGATCCAGACACTGATATCGGCGGCGCGCAGCATCGCTTTCCCGAGACGAACCAGTCGGCGATCGTGCGCGCGCGGAGCGCAGACCCGGTCGTGCGACAGCGGGCATTTGAGACGATTCTCGCGAGCTATTGGAAACCGGTATACAAGTATGTGCGACTGAAGTGGCGGGCGAGCAACGAAGACGCGAAAGATTTGACGCAGGGTTTCTTTGCGAATGCGTTTGAGAAGAACCATTTTGCAAACTACGATGTGACCAAAGCGAGTTTTCAAACGTTTTTGCGCACGTGTCTCGATGGCTTTGTGGCAAACGAACGAAAGGCGGGCGCGCGTCTCAAACGCGGCGGAGACTTCGAACACTTTCAATTCGACTTCGTCGCTGCGGAAGATGAATTTCTCTCCCACGCGGCCGCAGTTAATGTAAATCCTGAGGAATACTTTCATCGCGAATGGGTGCGTTGGATGTTTACGCTCGCGGTGGAAGCGTTACGACAGCGTTGCGAAGACTCAGGTAAGACAATCCATTTTCAGTTGTTCGAGCGCTACGATCTGGCGGAAGACGATGTTTCGTATGCGTCGTTAGCGAAGGACTTTGGCTTGGACCAAACCACCATCACTAACTATCTCGCCGCTGCGCGACGCGACTTTCGCCGCATCGTGATCGAAAAACTGCGCGAGATCACCGCAACCGAAGAAGAGTTTCGCAACGAAGCGCGCTCGCTGCTTGGAGTTGAAGTGAAATGAAATGGATTTCCGATTCCAGGTTGGACCATCTTCGCGAACTCGCGATAAAGCCCGACTTCAGTGCGACGAAGTATCGGCTGCTCAACGAACTCGCGTCCGGCGGCATGGGCACTGTTTATCTCGCCGAAGACACTGAGCTCAACCGCCGCGTCGCAATCAAAGTCCTCAACACTCCCGATCTGACCAGCGATCTGCGGCAGCGCATGGTGCGTGAAGCGCAGATCATCGCGGGACTGGAACATCCCGGAATCGTTCCCGTGCACGACGTTGGCACGGTCGCGGACGGGCGTGTTTTCTACGCGATGAAGTACGTGCGCGGAAGTGGTCTTGATGAATATGCCGCGCATACCGATTCGATCGGCGATCGTCTGCGGAAGTTTCAGTCAGTTTGTGATGCGGTCGCGTTTGCGCATGCTCACGGCGTGATTCATCGCGACTTGAAACCGCAGAACATCATGATCGGATCGTTTGGCGAGGTGCTGGTGTTGGATTGGGGTGTCGCGAAAATACTGCGAAAGCGTGAACAGCCGGTCGCGCTGGAAGCCGATACGCTGATTAAGAACCCGGACGACACGAGGCACGGAACCATCATCGGGACACGCAATTACATGTCGCCGGAACAGGCGCGCGGTGAAATCAACGACCTCGACGAACGTTCTGATGTCTACTCTCTCGGCGCCGTGCTCTATTTCCTCCTGACCGGCAAATCGCCGTCGACAACGCGTCCGAGAACGTTGAATCCGAAAATAACTAAGGCGGCCGAAGCTGTTTGCCTGAAGGCGATGTCGCTGGAACGCGAGGCGCGATACGCAACAGCCGCGGAGTTATCGAGCGACGTTGGCAGGTTGTTGGACGCGGAGCCAGTCTCGGCATACCGCGAGACTGTATTTGAGAAGGCCGGCCGCTGGGCCGGCAAGAACCGTTTTCTGATACTGCTGGTGGTCGCCTATCTCGTCATGAGAATTTTTTTCATTTTCACGTCTCGCAGTTAAAGATTTCTCGCCGCACGTTTAATAGAAGATTAGATAAGCAAAAAGGAGAAGCCGCATGTCCAAACCCCTACTTGGTGTAATACTCGGCGCGATACTCGGAGCCATTGACGGTCTCACCGCGTGGTTCACCCCCGCCGTGCGAGATCAACTCACCGGCATCGTCATTGGCTCGACCGTCAAAGGCATCATCGCCGGAATTGCGATCGGTTTCTTTGCGAAGAAGTTTCATTCGCTGCCGATCGGGATTCTGTTTGGTGCGATAGTGGGCGCAATTTTGGCGTACATCATCGCGGCGATGCAGGGTGGTTACTATTTCGAGATCATCCTGCCGGGCACGATCGTCGGTCTGATCGTCGGCTTTGCGACACAGAAATACGGTGCGGTTCCGCAGACTTCATAATTGATAAGGAGACTATAAATGCCAAGAGTCGTTCATTTTGAGATTCACGCCGGCGATCCGGAGCGTGCAGTTAAGTTTTACCAGACGTTGTTTGGTTGGAGCTTCCAGAAGTGGGAAGGACCAATGGAGTATTGGATGGTGATCACTGGTCCGGACGATCAGCCCGGGATCAACGGCGGCCTGATGCGCCGCCAGGGCGAGATTGATGGCCAGGCAGTGATTGCTTACGTCTGCGTCGTCGATGTTGCGGATGTTGATGCGTCGTTGAAGACGGCGCTCGATAACGGCGCGCAGATCGCGTTGCCGAAGATGCCGGTTCCGGGTGTCGGTTGGTTGGTCTACTGCAAGGACACGGAAGGAAACATCTTCGGGATGATGCAGAACGATCCGTCAGCGCAGTAGCGGCAGGTTATTGCTGAACGTAAGCATCCATTTTCTGCAAGAGTTCGAACTGTTCGGGCGTCAACGGATACTCCTTGGCGCCCAGTTTTATTGTCAGTCCCTTGCCGGTAGCTATCTTGTGAAACGTCGGGTAGGAGATTGATAGACCACCGAACTGCGCGTCATTACCCGTAAATGTCATCATTCCTTTCATCACCGGTTTTCCATCCGCGATGAACTCGAACGGAACGGGTTCGCGAAAGCGCGGTCTCTTTGAATATGAAGCGATGCTGAAGAAGACTTTTTCCGGTGGCGGAGCTTTCCAGCGGCGGGCGTCGCCCTGCAATTTGAAGTACGGTTGCAGCGTCATTCCATAACCGCCGGATTCTCCGTCGAGTTGAAAAATGCCGGCGGAGATATCGGTTTCGTCGCTGCTGCTTGTGTGACCCGCAGTAATTCTTGGGTCTGGCCGAGGCGCCGGATCGTATGAACCCGGAAGAGACAACCGGTTCGCGTCTTTATCAAAGCCA
>DATNJO010000527.1:0-6637 GCA_035603895.1 Pyrinomonadaceae bacterium | reverse complement strand
GAAGCCGATGGCATGCTTGAGAACGTGAAAACGGTTGAGGCGTATTTGCGGGAGCGACTGCGCGAAGTTGAATCTGTCGTAGCGGTTCACGGCCGTGGTTTTTTGCTCGGAATCGAATTCGCAGGGAAAGCCGCGACGGTTCATCAAAGATTGCTGGAACGCAGGATCATCACCGGCACGTCGAGCGATCCTAATGTGTTGAGGTTATTACCACCGTTGTGCCTGCAAACTGCGGAGGTCGATCTGTTTGTGAGTGCTTTAAGACAGGGATAAGACGGATGAATTTTTTAAGCACGCTCGACTGCGATCTCGATCAATTGATTCAATCCGCTTTGCGGTTCAAGCATGGCGACAGTCACGCCAAATCCCTCTCCGGTAAGTCCGTGGCCCTGGTCTTCTTCAATCCCAGTTTGCGCACACGCGCATCGATGCAGGTCGGAATATACGAACTCGGCGGCAACCCGGTCGTGCTTGAACCGGGTGGCACGAGTTGGACGCTCGAACACCGCGAGGGTGCGGTGATGGACGGCGACAAGACCGAACACGTCGCGGACTTTGTGCGCGTGCTCGAACGCTACTGCGTCGCGATCGGCGTGCGCACGTTCGCTTCTTTGAAAGACTGGGAGGAAGAGCGCACCGATCCAGTGCTCAACGCCTTCGCAAAATACGCTTCAGTGCCGATCATCAACCTCGAATCCGCGATGCATCATCCGTGTCAGTCGGCGGCCGACATGATGACTATTCGCGAGAAACTCGGCGCCGGACGCAAGCGCGTGGTGCTGACCTGGGCGTGGCACCCAAAAGCGTTGCCAATGGCCGTGCCGAATAGTTTCGCTTTAGCAGCAGCGCAGATGGGCCACGATCTCGTCATCGCCCATCCGCCCGGTTACGAACTCGACGAGGAATTGATCGACACCGCGCGACAACACGGCAGCGTGGAAATCACCAACGACATCGACGCGGCTTTCGACGGCGCGGAAGTGATCTACGCCAAAAGCTGGGGCGCGAAACAGTTTTACGGCGACACGGACAGGGATATAGCGGCGAGGGCGCAGTTTAGAGACAAGTGGATCGTAAATGAAGACAAAATGAGCCGAACTAATAAGGCCATTTTCATGCACTGTTTGCCTGTGCGGCGCAACGTGATCGTGACAGACGGCGTCATTGATTCAAAAGCCTCAGTCGTGATTGACGAAGCAGAAAACAGACTACACGTGCAAAAGGCCGTGCTCGCAAAAATCCTATGAGCGCTACTCACCCGACAATCGGCGATCAAATCCGCCTGGATCTCCTCCGTGAAGCGCTGCCGTACATCCAGCGCTTCAAAGGCCAGACATTTGTCGTCAAACTCTCGGGCAAGGTCACTGAAAACCACGACAACCTGACTTCGCTCGCTGAAGAACTCGCACTGCTGCATCAGGTCGGCATCCGCATCTGCGTCGTTCACGGCGGCGGCAAACAACTGAGCGATCTCGCTTCGAAACTCGGCATCGAACAGACGATCATCGAGGGCCGCCGCGTCACTGACGACGCCACGCTCGAAATGGCGAAGATGATCTTCGCCGGCAAGATCAACACCGACATCCTCGCCGCGCTGCGCCATCGCGGCATCGAAGCCGTCGGCCTGTCAGGCGTCGACGGCAACATCGTTCACGCCATCAGGCGGCCGCCCAAAGAAATACTGAACCGCCAAACCGGCATCCGCGACACGGTAGACTTCGGCTATGTCGGCGACGTCGTGCAGATCAATTCCCGCCTGCTCACCGTGCTGTTGGACCACGGCTACCTGCCGGTGATCTCCTCGCTCGGGGCCGACGACGAAGGCATCGTCTTCAACATCAACGCCGATACCATTGCCGCCGAGATCGCCGTCCAGTTACAAGCCGAGAAGTTGATATTGCTGAGCGACGTCGACGGTATCTATCTGAAACCCGACGACGCGCAGACGAAGCTCTCGCGACTCACCGCCGCCGAAGCGGATGAGTTAATCACGAGTGGCGCCGCGACCGGCGGAATGATCCCCAAACTGCAAAGCATAACTACACTGCTGCGGCGTGGAGTTCACTCCGCCCACATCATCAGCGGCACCAATCGCAACGCCCTGCTCTCCGAAGTCTTTACCGACAAAGGCACGGGCACGATGATCGTCGCGTGAACTTGTCAAAAGCTCAGCCACAAAGAGGCACAAAAGGCACCATGCGTTAGCAAAAATTCTTTGTGCTTCTTGTGCCTCTTGTGGCAAAGATTCAGTTCACCCGATCGGCGACTGCGGTAAAAAGCGATCGCGATCGAACGGCGGCGCTTCGTGGTCCGGTAAAGGATCGTCGGACCAGTCGTTGGCCCACTGTTGGCGATATTGTTCGTCGGCGTAATATTTCAGATAGAGCTGGTTATCTTCATCGCTGCCGCTGCCGGTGAGATCGATCATATACGCGTAACTCGGATTCTCCGGAAACAACACCGCCTCCTCACGCAAACCATCGCGATAGAGATACTCGTAAAGCGCCCGATCCGAGAGGTGATCCGTGTGCAACAGGTACGCGCCCAGTGTCGCCATGCGCTCGATGAGCTGTCTTAGTTTAAGCGTGAGGTGTTCATCGTCGAATCGATCCGGCGGCGGCACTTCCATGCCTGAGTTTTCCAGCAGCCGCAGCAAACTGATCGGCTCGGCGTTTTCATACTCGAGCACGTGGCGCAAAAACTCTTCTTCCATGTCAGCCGGCATCGACTCCAGCGACATCGTGCCGCCACCAAGTTTTTCCACTTCCTGGCGGAGTTTGGCGATACGTTCTTCCTGATCGGGTTCGTCGGCGAATTGTAGGTACGACATGTTTGGCTCCTTAAGAAATCGAGAGGTTTAAGGTTTGAGGCGCCTGCGGAGTTTGCTGTGAGGAGCCTCCGTCCGATTGTTCTGCGTGAGTTCAGCCGCGCATTTTACGCGTGAGGCGGGAAAAGTCAAAGCGCAAATAATTTCGGCAGCTCCGGCGCAGTAAACATCTCCAGATTTGTTAGACCAAGACTGCTTTCGATCTCTTCCATGCGCCGCAACGCGCTTTCAAAGCCGTCTTCGCCGAAGATTTCGGTTTCGATCTCTTCAAACTTCTCGCCCAGTTCGTTGTACTCCTGCTCGCCAGTCAACTTTTTCCACGCTGGAAACACAACCGTGTCTTCAACTGCGGCGTGATGCTCGTACATTCGCACAAACGATTCGAGCGCCTTCGTAACGTCGTTGACCTGGTTCGTCGCAATCCGATCGCCTTTGGTAACAGACAGCAGGTAATCCGTGATCTCGCGGCCGCGCGTGTGCTGGGTCGCAAGGATGTCGGCATACATCGCGACCGGTCCCTGCACCTTTTTGATCAGCGGCAGGATGTAAGCCTCCTCCAAACGCTTCTCGTGGTAGTCTTCGCCGAAGACACGAAACAACTGCGCCGTCTTTTCGAGTGCTTCCGCGGGCACTGACGCTGCATCCTGCCGCAGTCGAACCACCGATTCCTGATAAACCAAAAGCGCGCGACGTAAGATTCCGTGTTCGCGCATCAAGTCTTCCACCGCCGTGACTTCCTCCGGCACTGCTTCACCCGGTGCGGGCTCTCTGCCCTCGTCGTTGGTCGCGCCACTTGAACCGCCCGGCCCGCTCGATCCGCTCGGCGTCGTGCGGCAGCCGATCAACAAAGCCCCCACTCCGGCCACCGAAAGACTCGTCAAAAGGTGTCTTCTCGTTTCGTTCAACTTTGCTGCTCCCTGTAATTGATATGGCAACTGGATATTACGCCGCTCGCGAGTTTAGACTAGCACACAAGGCAATCCACAGATTACGCAGAGAGTAATCTGCGAAATCTGTGGATGGTTTGCTAATGCATGAATAACGAAGAGATTGCTCGCCGATTCCACCGCTTGTCGGCACTGATGGAGATTCGCGGTGACGATCCGTTTCGCCTGCGTTCCTATCGCAATGCCGCCGAAGCGATCGAAGTCTGGCCCACGTCGCTGAAAGAGATTGCCGAAAAAGAGGGTCTCGCAGGATTACAGGAGATTCCCGGCGTCGGCAAAGCGATCGCCGGAAAAGTGATCGATCTGCTCGAACGAGGAACGTTCGACGCGTGGGAACGGCTCATCGCCGAGACGCCCGAAACTGTTCTCGATCTCACCGAAATTCCCGGCATTGGACCAAAAACCGCCGCTCTGCTCCACCGGCGTTTCCAGGTCTCTTCTTTACCCGAACTGAAAACTTTCGTCGCCGGCGGCGGACTCGACCTCGTCGACGGCATCGGTCCAAAAACCGCGGAAAGAATTAAAGAAGCGCTCGATCTTTGAACGTTCTGAGTTTGGTTCGTGTTGAGTTCAAGAGCTACGCCATGAATTCAAGCTAGTGTTTTGAGTTCAAGCTTTAGCTTGCTAGTTCAAAAAAGGAGTCCTCACATCCGATGTACAACTGGCGGAAAATGACCGGGCAGGAGAGGGAGCAAACGCTTTCTTTACGACGCCGCCAAAAATTTCCGTGGCACTCCCCTCCGCATTTCGATTTTGACGGAACTCATTGCTACCTAATCTCGGCTGCGTGTTATGACCACTCTGACATCATCGGCATGGGCCTTGAGCGGATGACTGAATGTGAACATGAAACTCTCAAGGTCTACCAGAACTTTTGTCTATCGCTGCATGCTTGGTGTATTCTGCCGAATCACTATCATGCTCTCGTGAAGACCGATCGAATCAAGGTATTGCGTCAAGCCTTGGGTAATTTTCATGGTCGGTCCTCATTCAATTGGAATACTGAGGACAACTGTCGAGGCCGCAAGGTTTGGCACAACTGTTTCGAGCGACGGATCAAGTCCGAGCGGCATTTCTGGGCCACGCTGAATTACATTCACCACAACCCCGTGCATCACGGGTATGTTGACAGCTGGCAGGATTGGCCATGGTCAAGCGCACGAGACTTCCTGGAGCAGGTTGGCCGACAGCGCGCATTAGAACTTTGGTTGAATTACCCAGTCCTCGACTACGGCAAGAAATGGGATTTGTAGTGATTATGGCGTTCATGACAAGCTAAAGCTTGAACTCAAAACGCCGGTAAAAACTCAAAGGAGATCCAGTCCTTAAGAAACGCCATGACTAAGAAGATAAAACGCCGTGACTTCATGCGCACCGGTGCGGTTGCCGGATTGACGCTCGCCGCCACTAGTAAACAAGCCTCTGGCTTTCCGACGATCCTGACGCAAAGTGCGGTCAAACCGCTGGTGATCGCGTCGGCAAACGGAAACCGTTTCAAGAATGGCGGCAACGTCACCGCGGTGCAGAAGGCGTTCACGATGATGACGAGTGGTTCGGACGTGCTCGACTCCGTGATCGCGGGTGTCAATATCGTCGAACTCGATCCGCTCGACGACAGTGTTGGTTACGGTGGTTTGCCGAACGCCGATGGCATCGTGCAACTCGACTCGTCAGTGATGCATGGTCCAAAGAAGCGTGCGGGCGCGGTCGCCGCGCTCGAAGGCGTGCGCACGCCGTCGCTGGTTGCGAAAGCGGTGATGGAAAACACGGACCATCACCTGATCGTCGGTAAAGGCGCGCAGGATTTCGCGCGCAACATGGGTTTCAAGATTGAAGACGATCTCAACACCGAGAATTCCCGCCGGCAGTGGCTCGAGTGGAAACGTAGAACCGATCCGACTCACTATCTCGATCCGAAGAAACGCGCGGAGGCCGGACACCGAGTCGCGCTCGAGATGCTCGCCGAGGGAAAACTCCGCGAAGAAAATCTCCACGGCACGATCAATTGCGACGGCATCAACTCGAAAGGCGAAATCTGCGGTGTTACGACGACCAGCGGACTTGCATGGAAGATCCCGGGCAGAATCGGCGACTCACCGATTCTGGGCGCGGGGCTTTACGTCGACGGCGCAGTCGGTGCGGCAGGATCGACCGGACGTGGCGAAGCGAATCTTTTCAATCTCTGTTCGTTTGTGATCGTCGAAGAGATGCGTCGCGGTGCGCATCCGAAAGACGCGGGCATGGAAGTGTTGAACCGCATCAAGGCTAACACGATCGAGAAACGGCTCCTGAACAGCCGTGGCCTGCCCAACTTCGGCATCAACTTTTACATCCTCAACGCGAAAGGCGAGTACGCCGGAGTAACCCTGTATGAAGGCAGCTCGTTCGCGATCTGTAACGAGAACGGCCCGCAAACGTTGAAATCCGAAACGTTACTCCAGGGCAAACCGAGCGATTGAACGACGGAAATCGTTAAAACGGTTTCCCTCTTTTCTCAACCTCCAACACCCGGCTGAAGCCGGGTGAGAATGAGAAGGGTCTCCAACCTGAATGAGTTGAACTATGCTCCCACGAATATTCCTCACCGCGATCCTCGTCTCATCCGTCGTAGCAACGGGGTGTAAGCAGTTTGCTAAGACGCTGGGCGAGCTACAAACTTTTCAGGCCGCGTTGACGAAGAAATTCGGCGACACCGTCTATGTAAACGCGAATGGCGGCGGCTTCGAAATCCTAACCATAACCTTTATCAATTCACCGTTGAACGACAAGTCACCGGCCGACCGTATCAAACGAGCTGAAGAGACAGCGCAATTCGTCAAGGCTAACTACAAACTCATCCGGTCTGTCCAGGAAGTCTGGGTGG
>DATNJO010000526.1:0-3693 GCA_035603895.1 Pyrinomonadaceae bacterium | reverse complement strand
TCTTTTCCGCGCTGTTGCTGACGATCTCCATCGCCTGGGCGCTCTACGATGAAGCGTTCGGACAGCGACCGTGGAAGGGAATGCAGCGGGAGTTTGTCGCTCGTTACTCACGCTATCTCGACAGCATCAAGGCCAACGCCGGCAAGTCAGAAACAGAGATCAAGGAAAGTCCCGAGTATCAGCAACTCGACGCCGCGTACCAGGCCGCCGACGAACAGGTCAAGGACCAGGTAAAACAGATCGATACCGAGGTCGCGCAGGTTCAGAGAAAACTCGACGCGATCACCGATCCGTTTCAGAATCAACGCGGCCGTCTCACCGTCATCAATTACTACGTCGAAACTGCCCACAGCGACAGTGCGAAAAAGCGTTATCGCGATCAGGCGGAAGCGAAGAAGAAGGAAGTGATTGAAGTTGACCTGCCTTCCGATGACGGTAACTCCACCAAGCCTGAACGGATGGATTACGCGGCACTCGAGACGATGTATAACGCGTTGCGCGAAAAGAAAGCGACGCGGCTCGGCGATAAGGCAGAGTTACTGAAGGAACCGACCGACTTAAGAAAGAAGCGCGACGACTACCTAAAAAATCAACTGCTTAGTCTACCGCCAGCGGCGCTCGATGGTCTCAAGGCCAAGATGGCCAGCTACGATTACTCGATCCTGGGCCATCAGATCAGTGTCAATGCTTACAACATCGTCGATCGTTGTGAAGTCTGCCACGCCGGTATCAGAGAACCTCTCGAACTGACGCCAGCGAGTCTCGCACCCGACAAGCCCGGCGGCACGCCTGATAGTTTGGCCCGCGCGTTTGTCAGCCATCCCAACAAAGAGATGCTCGCGATTCACAATCCGGAGAAATTCGGTTGTGCGAGTTGTCACTGGGGCAACGGCCGCGCGACGACGAGCGAGATGAAAGGCCACGGACGTCATCGTTTCTGGCTGTGGCCCATGTTTGAAAAAGAGAACACGCAGGCGGGCTGCCAGCAGTGTCACGCGCGCGATCGCGTCACTGACGGCGCCGATACATTGAACCTCGGCCGCGATCTTTTCATGCAGCGCGGTTGCATGGGTTGTCACCGTTACGAAGGTTTCGATCGCGAAACCGATGCACTCACGTCCGCACGCCAGCAGATCGGCCAGATCGACGATCAGATGACCGCGAACGAAAAACAGATGCGCGCCGACACGCAGCGTTCGGGTGAAGTCGAGGACAACGCCGAAGCGCAACGCCTGCTGGCCCATGCCGATAGTCTTCGCGTGACAAACAGTTTGCTGGCCGCTCGCAAAGATCAGCTAAACCTGCAAACGAAGTACTTGATGCAGGACCAGAAGAAGGTTGGTCCAAACCTGAAAGACGTGCGCGTGAAGTTGCGCAAAGAGTGGGTACCGCATTGGCTCGAGAACCCGCAGGCGTTTCGTCCCGGCACCAAAATGCCGACGTTCTGGCGCTTCGCCACTCCACTTGAAGGCACGCACGGAGAACTGCGCGACAAGGATGGTCCACAGCAGCTCCAGGCCATCGCGGCGTATCTCTGGCAAGACAGTTTCAACATCAAGCTTCCCGAGCAGCAACGCGGCGACGCTGGTCACGGCAAACAACTCTTTGAAACGCGCGGCTGTTTGGCGTGTCATTCAATCGGTGAAGGCGACAGCAAGATCGGCGGTGACTTCGCCGCGAACCTGCAAAAGGTCGGAGAGAAAGCAAACTTCGATTACATCGTCCGCTGGATTCACAATCCGCGCGAACGCGTCGCTCCTTATTGTCCGAACCCGAAACACAAACGCGATCTGACGCCTGAGGACTATGCCTCGAAGGGTTTGCCGTTTGTTTTCGATACCGGACTGCACTCTAAATGCCCGATTGACGGCACCGAGTTGCAAGTGCAGAACATGACGGTGATGCCAAACTTCCGTCTGTCTGAGACGGATTCGCGCGACATCGCCACCTATCTCTTCTCGTTATCGTCGCCACAGAGTTATGGCGATGCGTCTTTCATGGACGACTCGAGTCTGAAACAGAAAGGCCACGAGCTCATCAAGCAATACGGCTGCGCCGGTTGTCATGAGATTCAGGGCTTTGAAGACGAGCAGCGCATCGGTAAGGAGTTGACGGTCGAAGGCGCAACCCCAATCGAGCGTCTCGACTTCGCCTTGCAAACGCATCATGCCGAAGACGGCGAAGATCCGCTCAAGCTTCGGCCCGACCAGCCGAGTAAGCCCTGGTACAACCACAAGGGTTTCTTCGAACGCAAGATCACGCAACCTTCAATTTATGACGAAGGCAAGGAGAAGGATCCGAAAGATAAGTTGCGCATGCCGCAGCCTTATCTCACGGAGCAGTGGCGCATTGCGTTGACGACGTTCCTGCTTGGCAGCGTGGGCACTGAAGGCGCGAACGTACCGGGTTCACTGTTCTACAATCCGCAGGATCAGCGGCGGCAGGACATTCAAAACGGCTGGTGGGTGATCAAGAAATACAACTGTCAGGGTTGTCACCAGCTTCAGGTCGGACAGCGCTCGGTGGTCCAGGACCTGCCGTTCTATCAAACGCCTGAAGGCAAGGATCTGCTGCCGCCGCGTTTGACGAGTGAAGGTGCGCGTGTCGATCCGGCGTGGCTGTTGAAGTTTCTGCACGATCCGTCGTTGAGTGGTGAGAAGACGCCGGAACAGGCAAGGCAGATCAATGCGCTTGCGAGTCCGCAGCCGGCAGCCCCGGCGGCATCTCCTGGTGCGAGTCCCGCGCCGGCTAATAATCAGGCAGCGAAGTTGCCGCCGCAGCCGGGTCTCGATCGCAATGGCGTGCGGCCGTATTTGCAGTTCCGCATGCCGACGTTCAACTTCTCGCCAAACGAGTTGCAGATCCTGGTGCGGTTCTTCATGGCCATGTCGGGTCAGAACGATCCGTATATCAAGGAACCGTTGCAGCCGTTAACCGAACAGGAGCGGATCACTGCGCGGCAGATGTTTACTTCGGGAACGCCATGTTTGAAGTGTCACATCACGGGCGAACCGGAACACGATTCGAAGGCGATCGCGCCAAACTTCCTGTTGGCGAGCGAACGCTTGAAGCCGGAATGGACGTTCCGCTGGCTGCTCGATCCGGCGCAGATCAGTCCGGGAACGGCGATGCCGTCAGGACTGTTTAAGAAGGAAGGCGAGCGGTGGGTGGTTAACCTGCCGAACCCGCCGGCGAGTGCGAATAATTATCACGACGATCACGCGTGGCTGCTGGTGCGATACATGTTCCTGATGAATTCGGCCGAGCAGCAGGCGTTGCTGTCGACGAGTCCGGTCGCGCCCGCCGCTGCCACGGCAGATCATCATGCGCGCGCGAAAAAGAAACGGACGCGCTTTCATCATAGGCGCAAACCAACGCCGGCCGCGGTCGGTCGTAGCGCTGCTAGAGCGTTGCTTGAAAGCCAGAGATAAACACGGATTTTACGGACAGTAGCGCGTTCCGCGTTCATGCGGCTTCCGTGCTACAGTTATTGCGCAAGTATCTTAGTTTGGAGGAATTGCTCAATGAATAAGCAGACAAAAGTCTGGCTTGTGATATCGATTGCTCTGTCGCTAGTGATTGCGGCTGCCTGCGGCGGCGGGCCGACCAATTCGACAAACCCGCCGGCCAATACCGAAGCAACGGCCGCCGGTCCATGGAGCGGTGCGACCGGAACCGTCTCAGGAGTCGTCA
>DATNJO010000525.1:0-2331 GCA_035603895.1 Pyrinomonadaceae bacterium | reverse complement strand
TCTTCGTTTCAAGCAACTCGATGCAAAAGCGGTTCTTCCTGTCCGTGGCAGTTCGTTCGCGGCGGGACTGGATATCTGTTCGATTGAAGATGTGGTGATCGAACCGCGGCAACGTGCGACCGCGCGGACTGGACTCGCAGTTGCGATCCCGCATGGATTCTACGGACGTGTTGCGCCGCGATCGGGACTGGCTGTGAAGCAGGGGCTCGACGTGCTTGCTGGCGTGATCGATTCGGATTATCGCGGCGAGCTTTGTTGCGTGCTCTACAACACTGGCGATGCCGCGATCAAGTTACCCGCGGGAAGCAAAATCTGCCAACTGATCATCGAAAAGATCATTACGCCGCAAGCAACATGGGTGAACGATCTCGACGAGACTGCGCGCGGCGCCGGCGGCTTCGGCTCGACGGGATAAACCGCTAAACGGCGACACGTTGTCGCCTCGGGGCTACATCCCAAAAGGTAGAACCCGTTACAAATTTGTTGGTAATTCAGTCAGGCGTACGTACTGTTTTCACCCTCGCATTCCCCTCAAATCTCCACGAAAACACCTCTCTTCTGCAATAGTTCGCCCGTTGGCACAACGTTTGAAGGTGCCCCTTCGAGGCGAAGGAGGAGAAGAGAGATGAAAACAGCTCGAACCACAATAATGAAAGGCATTTTGGTGACGCTTGTACTCACCGGGTTGGCCTCAACTGGCATGGCCCAGTTTGGCAACCAGTCGGCCATTCGCGATGTCGTGCGAAGCATTCAAACGCGCACTGACTCTCTACAGCGAGCGGCGCAGAACGCGTCCGATCGAAATGCATATCGTGTAGACGATCTCAATCGTCTGATTTCTGATTTTGAAGTTGCAGTTAACCAGCTCGACCGGCGCTTGAGCACAGGTCGAACTAATTCCAGCGATGCGCGCGTCGTGCTAGATCGCGCTACGAGCATCGACAATTTCTTTGTGAACAATCGAATCGGCGCGGGAACGCGGCGCGAGTGGCAGTCGCTGCGGTCCGATGTCGAGCAACTAGCCGGCTACTTTAATCTGACTCCGAGTTGGGGCACAGGAACAGGAAATACCGGCAATTACCCTGGCGGAAATAACGACTACAATCTGAGCGACTTGCAGATGCGGCAGTTGGTCCAACAGCTCAACACACGTTCCATGACGTTCAGCCGCGCTTTCCGCAACGATCTGAACCGAGCGAACGTTCGTAATTCGCCGTCAACCGATATTCTTAATCACCTGAGCGAGTATGAAACCGCTCTGGTCCAACTACGCAATCGCGTGAACAGTCGCCAGTCGAGTTCTACAGACGTGCGCGACGTGCTCGAACACGCGTCGTACCTGAACAACTTCCTTGAAAATCGCCAGTTGTCGTATTCGACGGAAAACAACTGGACCCTGCTGCGGAACGATCTCAATCGTCTCGCGAGCGCTTACAACATAGCGTGGAACTGGTCCAACGTGCCCAGCACCGGCTATCCCGACAATAACGGCGGTACGCGTCGCGATCTGACGGGAACGTTCACGCTTAACTCGAGTCGCGGCGACGATGCACGCCAGGCTGTTGATGCGGCGACGAGAAATCTTTCGCTCGCTGAAAGACAGCGTGTTTACGATTCGCTGCTGAGACGCCTGGATCCACCAAACATGCTGGCGCTCGACCGTCGTGGCACTGCGGTGACGATTGCATCAACACGCGCTCCGCAGATCAACTTCACGGCCGACGGCCGCGAAACGGTTGAAACTACGCAAAGCGGACGCCAGATCAGAGTTCGCGCAGCGTTCCAGGGTAACGCATTGACGATTACCAGAACCGGCGAGCGTGCCAATGATTTCAGCGTCACGTTCGATCCGATCGAAAACGGCCGGCAACTGCTGGTGACGCGCACGCTTTACAGCGACCGCGTTAACCAACCGGTGACGGTCCGAACTTACTACGATCGAACTTCTGATGTCGCGCAGTTGAACCTCTACGACACCAATCGTGAGGATGCGCCGATTGGCAGCGGTGACGTTGCCGGCAATTTCATCATTCCGGATGGAACGCAACTCGTTGCCGTGCTAAATAGCGATCTGTCGACGCAGAACGTTCGCCAGGGCGATCGTTTCACGATGACGGTTCGTAGCCCGGGCGAGTACGAAGGCGCGACGATCGAAGGCGTAGTCAACAGCGTCGAACGAAGCGGACGTATCACTGGACGCTCGCAGATGACGTTGGATTTCGACAACATTCGCATGCGTGACGGCAGGACTTATCGCTTTGCCGGCATACTCGAGAGTGTTCGCACGCCTGAGGGCGATGTCGTGCGCGTCGATAACGAAGGCGCGGTTCG
>DATNJO010000524.1:0-8223 GCA_035603895.1 Pyrinomonadaceae bacterium | reverse complement strand
CCGGATCGCGGTACTCTCCCGAATCATCGGGACCGCGATGCACGATCACCGAATTCATTCGCCCGAGCCACGACGAATCCTGTTTTCCAACTATGCCGGCAATGCCACACATGATTTAAAGCGGTTTCTCACGAAAAGTACGTCTGCGGAGGAGCTGTTCTCCCGCAAAGGCGCTAAGGCGCAAAGAAATTCTTGAGAACGCGGCAGCGCTTTGCGTCTTTGCGCCTTTGCGTGAAATATCTTCTCGCACAGACGTCTCCAAAATTATTCGCGAAACGCGAAAACATTCAGTTGTAGATCCATACCCCCGTAAACGTCGCGGTGCAAAAACGGTTGCGGTGATGCGTTTTCAGGATGAATGTGTAACCGAAAACCAGCACCAGCCAAAACTTCCGTCAGTTTGTGAATCGTCTGCGGCCGGCCGGCGAACGAATGATACTCGACAAACAAACTCTCGACATTCGGGAGCACATCCGCACAGTCTTCCAGCACGTCAGTTTCAGAACCTTCAATATCCAGCTTAAGAAAATCAACCGGCTCCTGAAGATAGTCGCGCAAGCGAATCGTTTGCACCACATCGTCCTTTGCGTCGCCCGGACCGGAAAGCCGTCCGCCGTCGGCGCCTTCGCTCATGAAACTCAGACTCGTCTCCGAAGTCCAAACCGCGCGACACGTCAACTCGACATTCTGATAATCATGCTGCGCAACGTTTCTACTCAACACTTCAAAAATCTTCTCATCCGCTTCGAATGCCAGAATGCGGCTCTGCGGGTACAGGCGTTTGAAATACGCAACACTCAAACCGATGTTTGCACCGCAGTCGATGATGTAAGGTCGTTCTGTCTTCGATCGGAAACGATAAATTTCGCGCTCGAAGATCTCGTTGTACATCGAGAGAAACGACGACGAGTCGACTATCTCAAACGGTTTGCCGAAGATTTCAGTCGTCGTCGGCTGATAACGCGGAATCGATTTCAAACGACTGAGATGATGCGACTTGTGCCGGTAACCGGAATTCGAAAGCCACTTGCCCCAGTGGATCACCAGCGGCGGCAAGTAGCGAACGAGTGTTTGCTTGACCGTGACTGTTTGGCTCAAATCTTCTCTCGAATCAAATCGTCCAACTGCGCTGCACGATTGTCAAAAGTGTGATCGCGAAGCGCGCGTTGCTGACCCGCGCGCGCGATCGCTTGCCGTTGCTCTTCGTGATCCATCAGATACTTAACCTTCTCAATGCACTCATCGGCGCTTTTGAACGTGACGACTTCAGTGTCTACGTCAAACAACTCCGGCATATTCGGGCGCCAGTCGGTCAGCAAACAACTCGCAACGCCGGTCGCCTCGTACAGCCGCATGTTCGAAGCATAATTCTCAGACATGTCGATGTGGGAATTCAGCGTAACCCGGCTGTGCGCGAGTTGCGCGAACATTTCCAGTCCGAAGACTGGCTCCCGCGCGGCACGTACCAACCGCGCGTTCACCGGCGGCGGAAGCGCGGGTCGCTCTTTCCATCGCAACGCCTTACCAAACGGACCGACCTGTAATGGAATCCCGGTTCGTTTTGCCGCGTGGACAAAATCATACATCAACTGGCGGCTGCGAATATTAGCCGAGAGACTCCACGACGTGGGCGAGACAGTTGTCCAAAGTTCGAGCGGTGTTTCTTCGAGCAGACGCAGCAACAGTGCTTCGCGTTCGTGATGAAAGCCCTGCTTCTTCGCAATACTGCCGATGAAACCAAAATCGACCGGTGTGGCCGGAACCGAATCGAGTTTTGCCAGCACTCGCGGTTCGAACGCGTGCATGACGAGCGCACTGCGATGGCCCTCGTCGGTGAAATGTTGAACCAGTTCGGGCGCACTCGAGAGAACGATGTCGTATTCCTTGAACACCGACGCATCGTTGTAAGGAGCGCCGCACCATCCAAGAACCAACTTGATCGACGGGCAGGCAGACTTCAGATAACTGAGATAGGAGGCCGTAAACGTAGCGTAGTCGTTGACGAACAGTACATCCGGTTTGAAAGCCTGTACCTGCGCGGTCGTGATCTCAAACATCCAGTTTTCCGCGGCGAACTCGACACCGTTTTCCCGCGCCCACGCCTTCTGCATCGATTCGACATTCGAGACGACCTCGGCCATCTGGTAGCCAAGCTTTTCGAGTGCGACCGACCAAAAATCTGCCCAGCCGCACGCGTCGGACATCAACGCCGAATGCTGCTCCGCGAAACTCAGCGACGATAGATGAGGTCTCTTCGCGAAGAACGCGTTCAGGTAAGCCGGATAATTAGTTGTGATTCTTTGAATCCGCATGCATTCGCCGGCACCAGTGCTCCAGCACCAGGGCGCGGAAAGAGAGTGGTGCAAGTTCATCAAACGGCATAGTGGCAGTCGTCAACCGTTGCGCGCTGGCTTCGTTGAGCACGCCGTGGCTGGTCAGAAATCCATCCTTCATCGAGTCGCCGTAAGTCTTTAGCAACGTGTTATGCCAATCGCGGACCGGCGGAGTAAAACCTCTCTTCGGACGTTTCACCACCCACTCGGGCAATAAATCTTTGATCGCCGCGTGCAGCCGCGCTTTGGGAGGCTCGTCGATATCGCTGTGTGCTTTGCGCAAACCAATCACGGTGTCGATCAGGCGATGATCCAGAAAAGGCAAGCGCAACTCGATCGACGACGCCATGCTCAACCGATCTCCCTGCGCAACTCCGTTTTCGCGCAGATACGTGTCGCAGATAAGTTTTGTAACCGCGACTTCCGTGTTTGCCGACGGTTCTTCGTAAGTAAACAAACTCACCGCCGACACACCGTTTAGCTGTTCGCGAAACCGTGGTCCATAGAGGCCGGACATTTGATTCGCCGCCAAAGAAAACTCTGAAGTCGAGTCGTAAAAAACAAACTGATTGGCCGGCGTTGCGCGGTCGCGTTGAAAACTCTGCCAACTCGGGCGAAGACCGCCACCTTGCCGCGCCCATTGCCAGAACTCGTAACGAGAAACTCCCGTCGGCAACGACAATTCAAGATAGTGCGGCAGCGCGGAAACCGAATTGCGCTCGCTTAAAGAAAACTTGCGTGCAGTTTGACGCGCCGCATCGCGCACCCACGGATAACCCCAGAAGAGTTCGTCACCGCCCTGTCCCTGCAAGATAACGGGAACGTTATGTTCGCGAGCCAGCTTGTTGACCGCGTAATAACCAAAGCCCGCGATATCGGCGATCGGATCGTCGCGGAGATAAACGAGCTCGGGAAAGAACGAGATCATTTCACTGGTCGAGAGTTCGACGTCGTGAAACGGCATCCCTAAGTGATCCGCGAGCGCACGCGCATCCTGGCGTTCGTCGTTCTCCAGACCTCCGGGATAACCGACGCTGAATGCGTGCATCGTGTGCCTGTATTTCCGAGCGGCCAGCGCCGCGATCGCACTCGAATCGAGACCGCCGCTCAAGGCGATGCCCACGGGGACGTCGGAACGAATCACGATCTCGCTGACGGTTTCGAGTTGTTCGCGAATCAATGTGGCCGGATCGCCTTCGAGCGGCGGCGCATCTTCCATGCGCCAGTAGCGTCGTTCTTCGACTCTCCACGTCTCGACATCGACTATCAACAACGACGCCGCTTCGAGCTTGCGCACGTTTTTCAGCGGCGTGCGCGGCTCCGGTACGTATTGATAATGAAAGTAGAGATTTATCGAAGCAGGATCGAGTTCAAAGGGCACGAGACCGGAAGCGAGCAGCGCTTTCATTTCCGACGCAAACAACACGCGCCCGTTGGTCTCGTAAAGGTAGAGCGGCTTCTCGCCCATGCGATCGCGCCCGATCACAAGTCTCTGTCGCTTCGTATCCCACAAAGCAAACGCAAACATTCCGCGCAAGTGCTGCACAAAATCGAGACCGTATTCTTCGTACAGGTGCAGGATCGTTTCGCAGTCGCTGTGGGTATTGAACCTATGACCCCGGCTTTCGAGACTCGCGCGCAACTCGACGAAGTTGTAGATCTCTCCGTTTGCTACGAGCGCGAGTGTGTGATCTTCGTTGTAGAGTGGCTGCCAACCACCATCGAGATCGATGATGCTGAGCCGGCGCATCGCCAGCATCACGTGGTTGTCTGTGAATTCTCCGGAACCGTCAGGACCGCGATGGGTGAGGTGCGAGTTTGCGCTCTTGACGCCCGCAATCTCCGCGGGCGTTGTTGGCGCTTGAGTAATGATTCCGGCAATACCACACATCCCTGGCTAATGCTTCCTCGCGTCGACAATCAGCGAAGTGTAAAAGAGACCATCGCGTTGAAACGCTTGCTGCGTATCAAACCGAATGGAACGCAGAATCATGCCTTCGTTTTCATTCCAGGAAACGGCGTGAAAACGTTCCTCGCGGTCGAAGTATTCGAGCGGAGTCGTTTCAAACCCGACGCTCTGAAGCATCGCTGTGAGCGAGTCGATGTTGTAAAGCATCTTGTGTCCGTCAGCAGGCGGAGCCACCTCTTTGACGTACGTCGGATCGCGGCGATATCCGTCCGGAACTGCGAGCCGAAAGAGTCCCGCCGGCTTGAGATACCGATAACACTCGTTCAGCGCGGACCGCGCCTCATCTTCCGACAAATGCTCCAGCATGTGTTCAGAGAGCAGTGAGTCGATCGAGCCCTGCTCAAACAAAATGCTCCAGTCTTCAGACGACGTCACGTCGAGTAATTCCTTGTCGGTTTGAAGCCAGCCATTGTACTTGTATGGACCAGCGCCCAGCATCACTTTGAGTGGACTTGCAGTGCTGACTTCTTTACGTAATTTCCACTGCAATCTTTTTCTCATCAACCGCTTGTAAACGCTGGACTGTTTCACAGCCTGGGGGGCGTATTTCGTTAAGATCATAGATTTGAGGATTCATCATTCAGCCCTTCCGCGCGCTGCCGTTGGGAGATAGGCGCGGGCATCAGCAATCACGCGGGCGATTCCCTCACTCAAGGTTATGCGTGGTTGCCAGTCAGGTAGCACCTCCCCTGGATCGATCATTACTTCGGACCCCATTGCACTTCCCGCTTGAAATTCGACATTGAGTTGTCGCGCGATCTCTTCGCCGACCTGGCGGATCGTGACCCACTCCGGGCCGGCGACTTCCGCCGACTGCTGCGGACCATCGAACAACTTAATCAACGCATCGACGCAGTCAGTCTTGTAAATAAAGCGGCGACGCTCGAGCCCGTTGGTCATGCACGTAACCCGGCCGCGCGTGAGTCCTGATAGTACCAGATCGGTAACCACGTGACTGCGCACGTCGGGATGTTCCCAGCCGTATGTGTTCCACAACCGCGCGACTTTCCCGCCGAGTTGCAACGACCAACAGGCGGCCATCAGTTTCGTCGTGCCGTAAGCAGTTGGCAACCCGGCCAGTTGCGAACTGACGAAGAGAAACGGTGTGCGTGTGCGGGCAAGCGCGTCGAGCACGCGCACGGTCAGTTCGCAGTTGTGTTTGTACTGTTCGTGCTGGCGATCGACGGCTTCGATGTAACGCGCGCCGCCTGTGTCCCATGCCAGAAACCAAACCCGATCACACTCGCTAAACGGCCGATCGTCAATCTGTCGCAGGTCGTACCCGTTTTTAAGATCGAGTGAAGTAACGGTAGACCCGCGTTCCTCCAATGCGTGGACCAGCGTCGATCCGATCAACCCGTGTCCACCCAGCACCAACTCTCGCATGTTTATTTTGTCTCCAACCGCCAAACGCGCTCCGAGATCTCCACTTCGTTACAGTTGCCGAGTCCCCAGTCGTCCGGATTGTGATAAGGCACTCCTTCGGGCGTCGCCGTTTCGCCGTGATGAGGTTTTACACCTTCGGTACACGACGACGGATGCGTCAGGTGCAGCACGGTGCCGGCGCGTCTGATGCTGCCGCCGAGCGCCACCATCTGCGCCGTCCCGCGAACATCGCAGCCCATGCGATGCTTCACCATCTGCTCGTCAAACCCGCGCGCGCGATGCCAAAGCTCGCGGCTCGCCAGGCAAAACTCACCCGTTCCTAATCGTTCGTAAGGATTCACTCGCCGGAAACGCAAGCTTCCCAACAATCCGATGTCGGTTTGACTGTTTTCTCGCCACGGAATATCCCAACGCTCGGCGGTCCACAGTACATTTTGGTCGAGCTCACTATTGAGCACCATGTTTACCGAATCGAACCCGACCGCCGCATCGGCGTTGGTGCTCAGAATCCACGGCGACTGTGCGCGCCGGAGGCCGACATTCTTCGCGTGGTACTCGAGCAGGTTTATGTTCCGATTCTGACAGATCCGCTGGTGAACCTCCTGCGGCACGACGTACGCACGCAAGCAGTCGAACTTTTTTGCTAACTCGAACGACAGCAGTTCGCGATCGGCCGGCGGATTCCATTCAACGAAAATGAACTCACTAACGAGATACTTTACGTTCCATGCGACTGTGGCCAACAAACGTTCGCGGAAGTCGGCCATGTAATCATCGTTGCGGCCTACGGTCACTGCGGCAAGACGCGGTCGATGGTTGCCGGACCGCACCATCAACTTCGCATAGTTACTAACACCGCGCATCGCAAAACCGGCACGTTGCTGCAACACGCCGAGGCGATACTTAGCTCCCACGATGACCCCCATGATGTGTTCCCCCTAGTTCTCGTTTGATCCGGCTCCCGATCCGCCGCCACAACGGCCGCGGCCCCGCATACACCGGCGGAGTCAGCGTTGGCACGCGATACGGCGGCACAGTATCAACCGGTACGCCGTCGCGACGATATTGCGTCTCCACGGCACCGCCATCTTTGATTAGAACCATGCCAAAAACATCCGCCGGCATTCCTTTTACCGGATCGTCTGACAACATGCCAAACCGTTGCGTGGGCCAACGCAGGTCCATGAGGCCGTGAAAATTCAGTCCCGATTCATAGACCAGTTCGAGCGGGCGGTTCATATAAAACCACATACTCATGTCGACGGTGAGCACCGCGAGACCACCCGGCTTGAGTATGCGCGCGAGCTCCTGCATGCCGCCGCGCCGCACGTGAGGCGGCACGTGTTCCATCACGCTAATCGAGAACGCGCGATCCTGTGAATCACTCTCGAGCGGAACGTCCGTCATATCGCCGCGCAGGAACTTGATCCCGGTACGCTTGATGAACTCCTCGCTGACGCCGTGGCCTTTGTATCTCAAGCCGACCTCGAACACGTCCGGATCGACTCCCGTCACGTCGCAGCCCGTGTGTTCTTTCAAATAGATCGTGAACGCGGTCATGCCGCAGCCGATGTCGGCAACCTTCAAACCCGGACTCAACTCCGCCGCGAGGATCGCGTAAGGATATTCCCAAAGCCGCGCGGCGTAGAACTCCGGTTTGTTGAGCATTCCCCGCGACCACGGATAGCGCAGCTCGTTCAGATCGGAATGATCCGGCAAGTTGAAACTCACCGAGATCTGGTCCAACACCTTATTGACGGCCGCAAACTCCGGTGAACGAACTTCTTCAGCAGTCGCAAACCTACTTAAAGCACCCCTCATGTTCGATAATTGCCTGTGGTTGAGTCCAGTCGGATTGAACTCGTACACAGCCTCCCACGTCACTTAACCAAAGCGAAGCTACTGTCTCGTCGGAATAAATCTCAAAAGTCATTGCCTGCGGCACGTAGTCCAAAGTCTTGGCCGCGCATCTTCCGCCGACGTTCAGAACGTACATACCCGGGCTCAGAACATTCTGTTCGATACGGCATTGAATCGAGTACTCGCCCGGAAGAAGCTCGTTGATCGCGCCGTACGAATGGCTATTGCGGCATTCCAGAATGCTGACGTTATCGCCTGACGAAACATTGATTCCGAGTACGACGTCTTCGAGCGGCTCTTCAACGGTGAATAGCATCTCGACCTCGATCGGATCGCCCGATCGGACCAACGGCCGTCCATCACGCGAAGCCAGCCTGACCTTGTTGATTTTCAAAGTCGTGTCGGCAACTTTCGGCCGCCGCACTTCGCTCAAATCAACCTCATTGGTCGCGTTTTGCGTGACCTCCGCGAGGTAACGGTCCACACACTCGCCGGCTGAGCCTTCAAAAGCCTTTTCGCCTTTTGCGAGCAGTATGCCACGACTACACAGACTGCGGATCGCGGCCATATTGTGGCTCACGAAAAGAACCGTGCGGCCTTCCGTGGAGATGTCGCGCATACGGCCCAAACACTTTTTCTGAAATGCCGCGTCGCCGACCGCGAGCACTTCGTCGA